>NZ_JBANAZ010000023.1:0-122248 GCF_059803455.1 Bradyrhizobium sp. UFLA05-108
GAAGAGCTGGCCTGCAATCGAACAAAGAGCTGACCAACCACCTTGACACACCAACTCCCCATGTGAGCAATCCAGAAGTGCATCCGCTGGGGCAGTCTGGATTGCTTCGTCTTCGTTCCTCGCAATGACGAAGTTGTGGGACACGCGGACTGGATTTTCGCTGCCATCGCTGGGGCCGCACCGGGGCCCGTAGCACCGTCACTCCCGTCGCCGCACCATGTCCTCGATCACCGCCTGCACATGCGCGAGCCACGCGCTCCGTCGTTCATCCTCGGCGAGGTCGATCTGCATGTAGTTCGACAGCGTGTAGAGATTGGCGCGGTAGAAATAGGTGAGCGACAGGATCGACAAATAGAGGTGGAAGTGGTCGCAGTCCGGCCTGAACTCGCCACGGCTGCTGCCGCTTTCGATCAGGCGACCCAGCATATCGAGTTGGGAGTTGGCAAAGCTTCGGCGGATGTTGTTCTTGACGTGACGTCCTTTGAACAGGTTCTCCGACGCCAGGATGCTGAGTAGCTCCGGGTGCTCCCAGTAGTAGTTCCAGTTGAACGCGACCAGCGCGGCGAGCGCCTCGCGCGGCCGCGACAAGTCGAGCTCGAGCGCTTCCTCGCGCGCGACGAGGTCGGCGTAGCAGTGCTCGATGACCTGATGGAACAGCTTCTCCTTGCTCTTGAAGTAGTAATAGAGCATGCGGTCGTTGCTCTTGGCTGCCTTGCTGATGCGGTCGACGCGTGCTCCGCCATAGCCCTCGCGGGCGAACTCGGCGACCGCCGCGCGCAGCAGGGACTCGCGCGTCTGATCGGGCGTGCGTGTCCGCCGGCCGGGTTTCGCCGGCGTCCTGCGGCGGGCACCAGCCTTGAGCCGCGAAGCCGGCTCGCGCCTGGACACATCAGTTTCATTCGCCATTGCGGACCCTCGGAATCACAACCGGCAGGATGAGGTCTGCCTGCTTTTTGGCAAGTCCCGCCGCTTTTTTGTCCGTTGACAATCCGGCAGGGCGGGTGTTCGCTATGTAGTAAGTACTACATACATTCACTGGTCCCGTCACGGAGGACGCATGCGGCTGTCAGGTGCAGTGAAACTGGTCGTACTTGGGTGGCTGGCAGTCATATCGGGCGCGCCGGCCGCAGAGCTGCCTCCCATCAGGATCGGCGAGATATCGAGCTATTCGGCGCTGCCGATCGGAACGCGCGGTTACCGACAGGGCTGGGAGCTCGCCCGCGATCAGATCAACGGCAAGGGCGGCGCTCTCGGCCGCAAGCTCCAGATCATCGCCCGTGACGACGCCGGCAAGCCCGACGTTGCCATCACGCAGGCCGGGCAACTCGTCGACGCCGAGCAGGTCGAGCTTCTGACCGGAACGATCCTGTCTCATATCGGGCTCGCGGTGGCCGACTTTGCCAGACAGAAGCAGATGTTCTTTCTCGCCTCGCAGCCGCTCACCGACGCGCTGATCTGGGAGAAGGGCAATCGCTATACGTTCAGGCTGCGGCCGAGCACGTATACGCAGGCATCCATCCTGGCCCAGGAAGCCGCCAAGTTCCCGGCGCGGCGCTGGGCGACGATTGCACCAAATTACGAGTTCGGCCAGGCGGCCGTCGCGAGCTTCAAGCGCGAATTGAAGCGCCTGAGACCCGACGTCGAGTTCGTCTCCGAACAGTGGCCGCCGCTTGGCAAGATTGACGCCGGCGCCGTCGTGCAGGCGATGACCGCGGACAATCCGGAGGCGATCTTCAACGCGACATTCGGACCCGATCTCGCCAAGCTCGTGCGCGAGGGGGCAACGCGCAACGCCTTTGCCAACCGGCCGGTCGTGAGCCTTCTCACGGGCGAACCCGAGTATCTCGCACCGCTAAAGGACGAAGCACCGGCCGGATGGCTGGTCACCGGCTATCCCTGGAGCGAAATCAAGACCCCGGCGCATGACGCGTTCCTGAAAGCCTATCTCGACCGCTTCAAGGAACCGCCGAACATTGGCGCGCTCATCGGCTACATCAATACGCTGGTGCTGGCGCAGGCGATCGAGACCGCCGGCTCGACCAAGCCCGACGATTTGATCAAGGCCATGGAGCACCTCAAGCTCGATACGCCCGTCGGCCCGATTGCCTTCCGCGCGATCGATCATCAATCGACCATGGGGGTCTATATCGGCAAGCTCGCCGTGCGTGACGGCCAGGGCGTGATGGTCGACTGGCGCTATGTTGACGGCGCCGAGTACCAGCCGACCGATACCGAAGTGCTCGCCAAGCTGAAGAACTAGGGGCCGTCCCATGACCTTGCTCGCTCCGCGCAACATTTGGTACCCGCTCACCTGGTCGCGCAACGTGACGCGTAAGCTGTCGCGCCACCGCATTCTCGGCATGGACCTCGTGGTCTATCGAAGCGAGGCCGGCGACGTCGTTGCGCTCGACGATGCCTGTCCGCACCGATTGGCTCCGCTGTCGATGGGAAAGCTCAAGGGCGATGCCATCGAGTGCGGCTATCATGGCATGACCTTCGGTTCGGACGGCCGTTGCATCCGCATTCCCGGCCAGCCGGTGATTCCGCCGAATGCGCGCGTTCCGTCCTATCCGCTTCGGGAGAAGATGGGCCTGGTCTGGATCTGGCCCGGCGACCCCAGCCGGGCGGACCCCTCGCTGATCTATGACCTGCCGCAGTTCGCCCAGCCCGGCTGGCACGCGGCGGAGGGCGACGCGCTACGGATCGGGACCAATTATCTCAACCTCGCCGACAACCTCTGCGACCCCGCCCATGTCAGCTTCGTGCACCTCTCGACACTCGGCAATTCCGCGAGCGAGGACATTCCGGTCGAACATACGTTCAGCGAGACCGGCGTGCTGGTTTGGCGCTGGATCCGGAATGCGCCACCGATTCCATTGTTTGCCAAGTATGGCAATTTCCGCGGACATGTCGATCGCTGGCACTACTATGATTACGTCGCGCCTTGCATCGCGGTGATCGATTTCGGCAGTGCCGATACCGGTGCGATCGTCAATCCCGAGGACCGCGGCAAGGGATTGCGGATCTTCGCCTGCCATTTCATCACGCCCGTCGATGACAGGATCTGCATCGACCACTGGCTGCACGTCCGCAACTTCGCGCCTGACGATACCGACGTCGATCAGCGCCTACACGCGGATTTCCGGATCGCCTTCAATGAGGACAAGGAAATCCTGGAGCGCATCGAGGAGGTCGCGCAGGCGCGGCCCAACGCCAAGCCCATCCGTCTCGCCATCGACGCCGCTCCTCAACGCATGCGCCGTATCGTCGAGCGGATGGTGGCAGGTGAAGCAGAAACCCGCGCATCGGCGTAAGCGGAAAGCAGCGCAAGCGGGCCGGAGCGATCCCGGCCTTTTTTCTTTCCTGCGAGCGCACCCTGCAACCACATCGTCATTGCGAGCGAAGCGAAGCAATCCAGGGTCTTTCCGCGGCAGTCTGGATTGCTTCGTCGCTTTGCTCCTCGCAACGACGGAGGATGGGGTGCGAGCGAACGCTACTCCGCCGCGTCGGCGGCTTCCAGCGTCGGGTAATCTGTGTAGCCCTTGGCGCCGCCGCCATAGAACGTGTTCTTGTCCCAGTCGTTGAGCGGCGCGTTTTTCTTCAACCGCTCGACGAGGTCGGGGTTGGAGATGAACGGCTTGCCGAACGCAATGAGGTCGGCAGCGCCGGTATTGAGCACCTTCGTCGCCAGCTCGAAATCATAACCGTTGTTGGCGATGTAGGTGCCGGAGAAGCGCTTGCGCAGGTCCGCATAGTCGAACGGCGCGAAGTCGCGCGGGCCGCCGGTCGCGCCTTCGACGACGTGCAGATAGACGAGCTTGAGCGCATTGAGCCCGTCGACGATGTGGTCGAACAGCGCCTGCGGATTCGAATCGGAGATGTCGTTCGCCGGCGTCACCGGCGAGATGCGGATGCCGGTACGATCGGCGCCCGCTTCGGCGGCGACGGCTTTCGAGACCTCCAGCATCAGCTTCGCGCGGTTCTCGATCGAGCCGCCGTAAGCGTCGGTTCGCTTGTTGGCGCCGTCTTTCGCGAACTGATCGAGCAGATAGCCATTGGCGCCATGGATCTCGACGCCGTCGAAGCCGGCCTCCAGCGCATTCTTCGTGGCGCGCTTGAAATCGTCGATGATCCCTGGAATTTCGGCGAGCTCGAGTGCGCGCGGCTCGGAAACGTCGGCGAAGGTGCCGTTGACGAAGGTCTTGCTCTTTGCGCGGATCGCGCTTGGCGCGACCGGCGCGCCGCCATTCGCCTGTAGCGCGGTGTGCGAGATGCGCCCGACATGCCAGAGCTGGATGAAGATGCGCCCGCCGCGCTCATGCACGCGATCGGTCACCTTGCGCCAGCCGGCGACCTGGTCTTTCGAGTAGATGCCGGGCGTGTCCTGATAACCCTGGCCCTGCTGGGAGATCTGGCTTGCTTCGGTGACGAGGAGCCCGGCGGATGCGCGCTGACCGTAGTAGTCGGCCGCAAGCAGGCTCGGCACGAAAGTCCCGGGCGCTGCGCGATTGCGCGTCAGGGGCGCCATCACGAAGCGGTTGG
Source organism: Bradyrhizobium sp. UFLA05-108 (assembly GCF_059803455.1). Classification (NCBI taxonomy): domain Bacteria; kingdom Pseudomonadati; phylum Pseudomonadota; class Alphaproteobacteria; order Hyphomicrobiales; family Nitrobacteraceae; genus Bradyrhizobium; species Bradyrhizobium sp. UFLA05-108. Next base: position 4,543 of record NZ_JBANAZ010000023.1, read on the forward strand.
CCAGCGAGATCGGGCCAAGCTTATAGGGCTCAAACAATTTGGTCGGATGGCTCATGGGAATGTTTTCCAGCAGTGGACGGGTGGGTAAACAGTTGTGCATCGCCACACCCCGTGCAAGGGCGGAGCCATTCCGAAAGCGCAGGCGAGCTGCGCGAAGGGTCGGTGAAGATGTCTAAAGAGATGAGTTTTTCTGCAAATTCGTCCGCGGCAGCGGAGTTGATCTCCGTGCCGCGGAAAAAATGGATCGCAAATCTCAGGTCATGCCGAGGAAATCGCGCTTGCCGATCTCGACACCATTGTGGCGCAGAATCCCGTGCGCGGTCGCGGCATGGAAATAGAAGTTCGGCAGCGAGACCGAGCTGAAAAATTGCTGCCCCTTGAGCGTCACGGTGCGGTCGGGACCGGCAGGGAAGGTCACTTCCTTGGCATCGGCGCCTTCGAACTGCTCGGGCTTGAACGCCCTCACGAAGTCGATCGTCCTGGCCAGCCGCTGTTTCAATTCTGCGAACGTCGTCTCGGTGTCCGGCATCGACGGCACCTCTGTGTGCGTGAGCCGCGCGCAGCCCTTGGCCGCGAAGTCGCTGACGAGCTGGATCTGCTTGCCGAACGGCAGCATGTCCGGGAAAAGCCGCGATCCGATCAGCACGCCGGGCTCGATCTTTTTCGCCGCGCAATGGGCCTCCGCCTGGGCGAGCAGGCCCGTGAGGCTGTTCAGCATCTGCAGATAGGCTGGGACGACGGCGTCATAAAAGGACATGTGAGCTCTCTTCTCGTTGGGACGTCAGGAAGTATCCTGGTCCCAAGAGATGGGAGCATCGCAGCAAAATACAATCGCCGATTTCCCGCCTGCAGGCCAAAAATTCTACCGCATAGACTTGCGATGCATTCGTGCGGCTCTCTCCAGCCGTCATCGCCCGGCTTGACCAATGGCCAACCTGTCAGCGATGTGTCTGAACAGGTGTCAGCCATGTCCCCGGACTAAACATTTGCGGGGCAAGACAGCGAGTAGAGTCCTACCGCACCACGCCCGCCGGCTGTGCCTGCGCGGTGCCGCCGCGCATGCGCGCGAGCAACTCCGCCGTCGGCCAGGAATCCGCGGGCAGGCCGTACTTGATCTGCATCGCCTTGACGGCACTGCGGCTCTGCTGGCCCAGCACGCCGTCGACCTTGCCGACGTTGAAGCCGGCGCGCACCAGGAGCTGCTGCAATTCCTTCAGCTCGTTGAACGGCAGTTGCGCCACCGGCTGCCCCGGCTTGCGCATGGGAGCCGCGCCCGCGATGCGCGAGGCGAGGTAGCCGGCGGTGGTCGAATAGATCAGCGAATTATTCCACTCGGTGTAGGCCGCGAAGTTCGGATAGGCCATGAAGGCCGGCCCGGTCCGCCCCATCGGCAGCAGCACGGAGGCGGCGAGATTGTCGTTCGGCAGCGGCCGGCCATCGGGATAGGTCACGCCCAGTTGCGCCCATTTCGAGCGCGGCTGCTGCACCGAGAGGTCAGTCTGCTCCCACGGCAAGCTTGCCGGCACCTTGATCTCTTCCAGCCACGGCTCGCCGCGCCGCCACTTCAACCCGTTGGCGATGTAGTTCGCGGTCGAGCCGATCACGTCCGGCCCGCTGCGGAGCAGATCGCGCCTTCCGTCGCCGTCATAGTCGACGGCGTAGTTGACGTAATGCGTCGGCAGAAACTGCGTCTGCCCGAGCTCGCCCGCCCAGGAGCCGATCATCTCGGAGGGCGTGAGATCGCCGCGGTCGATCACCTTGAGCGCCGCAATGGTCTCGCCCACGAACATCTCCGAGCGGCGGCAGTCATAGGCCAGCGACACCAGCGATTTCAGCGTCGGCAGATTGCCCATGTTGGCGCCGAAATCGCTCTCCAGTCCCCAGAACGCAGCGATCACCGCCGGCGGCACGCCGTATTCCTTTTCGGCCCGCGCGAACGCCGCAGCGTATTGCCTGATGTGCTGCTGGCCGTTCTGCATGCGATAGGTCGCGGCCATGCGGCCGGCGAATTCGGTAAAGAGCTGACCGAACACGCGCTGGCCGCGGTCGCGGTTGACGATGCCCTGGTCGTAGACGAGGTAAGGCGAGGCTTCCGCGATCGCGTGCTGCGACACGCCCGCGGCGATGGCCTGCTGTTTCACGTCGGCCAGGAAGCGGTCGAAGCTCGCACCATTGTGGCACGAGGCCGCGCGCGGCGAGGGCGCTACCGGCTTTGCCGCCGCTGGCTTTCCGGGGGGCGGCAACAACTGAGCGGAAGCGGTAGCGGAGAGTGCGAGCAGCGTGACGGCCGCGATCGCGAATCGGGTCTGGAGCATAGGGTTTCCGGCAGCGGGAAGGGCGAGAGGAATCTCTCGAAGTTTAGGTGAAGAGCCGGCCTCGCGCCACCCCGTTGCCGCTAGCCGAACAACCGCAACATCAGGGCTTTCCCGACGGGCAATGCCTTGATGCCGCGATAGGCGCGCACATATTCGCCGGCATAGAACGCCCGGACCGCGTGCACGCGCGTGTCCATGCCCTCTTCGAACCGCACGGCAAAGCCGTCCGTGGTCCGCCGCACCACGGTGGCGGCGATGGAACGGCCATAGATCTGGCATTCGATCGCGCTGCCGATCGCAGGTGGGGCGGGATCGATCAGTCGCGCGCCGGTGATCGAGATATCGGCAAGTCGGGCGAGGTGCGACGTGCCGCCCTGGCGCAACAGGATGGCCTCGTTGCGGACGAAGCGTTCGGCCTTGCGCTTGCGCGGCTGCTCGATGCAGACGAAGCAGACGACGGTGAGGATGAACGCGTTGTAGAGGCTCCAGGCCAGCGCGAGGCCGCCATAGGCAATGCTCTCGCCGCGCAAATGCAGGATGAAGGCATAGCCGATTGACGCGAGCGTGATCAGAAGCGCGGTGCCATAGAGCCGCAGCAGCGGCCATTCGACGAATTTCTTGTCGCGGTCGCCGCCTTTGGCAGTGACCTTGAACTTGTGCCCCTTGGGCCTCAGCAGGCCCGTGGTGACGGCCTTCAGCACCGCGGGCGCCGCCACGAGCTGCGACACATCCGTCATCATGGCAAGCGAACGGCCGTGCGACAGCCAGGCCATCGTCAGTCCATGCCAGACATAGAACGGAAGGAAGAAGTGCAAGAGTTCGGCGAGGTCCGCCTGCACCGCCTTGATTCCGAACAGCAGGAACAGCCAGGGCACGACCAGCCCGAACATCTTGGCGAAGTAGACTGTCGTCCAGCTCATGAAGGCATCGACCAGCGAGAGCCGGTCGATGAGCGTCAGCTTCGATGTCCGCGACAGCGGACTGCTGCGGCCGCGCACGATCTGCATGAAGCCGAGACACCAGCGGCCGCGCTGGGTGATGTATTCCTTCAGCCCCTCCGGCGCGAGCCCGATCGTCAGCCGCTCATTGAGATAGACGGTCTTGAGGCCGCGCTCCTTCAGGCGCAACGTAACGAGATAATCCTCCGTCACCGAGTCCGTCGGGAAACCGCCGATCTGAATCAGCCCGGCATAGCGGATCAGGGACGAGGTCCCGCAGCAGAAGGCGACGCCCCAGGCATCCTTGGCCGGCATCAGGATGTCGAAGAAGAAGCGCTGCTCGTCGGGCCACACGTCTGACGCGGCGAGGTTGGTCTGGATCGGATCGGGATTGATGAAATGCTGCGGCGTCTGCACCACGCCGACGGTTGCATCGTCCATCAGGCTGATGGTCCGCGCGAGAAAGTCCGGTCGCGGCACGAAGTCCGCATCGAGGACGGCGATGAAGTCCGGCCGTTCCGGCAGAGCGCCGACATGCCTCAGCGCGTGGTTGATGTTGCCCGCCTTGGCATGGCGGTTGTCGGGACGCGTGAGATAGTGGCAGCCGAGTTCGCCCGCGAGGTGCCGTAGCCACAGCCGGCGTCCGTCGTCGAGCACCCAGACGCGGTAATTGCCGTACTCCATTCCGGTCGCGCCGATGATGGTGCGCTCGAGGATCGATCGCTCCTCGTTGTAGGTGCAGATGAAGACGTCGATCAGCGGCGCCTTCGGATCGGTGGCGCGGCTATCGACCTCGGTGGTGCGCCAGGTGGTGCGGCTGAGGAACAGAAGCGACAATGCGACCGCGACCAGCGAGGCCGCTTCGGCCAGCATGAAGGGATAGCCGAAGAAAAAATCCGCGGTCAGCCCGGGTGGAGGCAGGGTCTTGGTGACGCGCCAGTAGAAGTAGCGCAGCAGGAGGACGAACGACACGCCGGTCAAAAGCGAGCGCGCCAGCGTGTTGTCACGCCTGAGAAGTGGCACCATCGCCATGAAGGCGCCGAGCGCGAGAAAGCCGGGCGCCAGTGCCGCCATCATGGCGTGGTCTCGTTCCGGCCAAAGACGACCCGCCCGGTCCGGCCGACCGTGCAGTCGCGGGCGGCCGCATCGGCCGGGGCCACCGTCACCCGATAGGGCTCCTTGTTCAGCGCATCGGGATTGATGGCGAGATTGGCGGGCGCACCGGCCGAGCCGGTCAGGTTGACAACGGTGCCGGAGATCGGCTCGCCGCCGTCATTCGGCTCGAAGGTGGCGTGGTTGCCAAGCTGCAGGCGATTATAGACGCTCTCGGTGACGTTGGCGGTGATGACGGCGCCGCTGCAATCGAGCACCTTGAGTAACGGCTGGCCCGCCTGCACATCCTCGCCCGGCGAGGTCATCATCTCCCAGACGCGGCCTGTGACCGGCGTCTTGATGTTGGCCTCGGAGAGATCGGTGAAGCGGATCTCCTCCGTGATGATCTCGTTCGCAAGCCAGGCGACCTCCGTATCGATACGCATCAGATCGGCTTCCAGGTCCTTGGCACGCTGGCGCATCTCCTCCTCGCGCTGTACCGAACTCGGCCGGTCGTTGTAGCTGTCGCCGAGGAACGAGCCGCTTTGCGCCGCGGTCAGCTCGACCTTGGCCGCATCCAGCCGCTTGCGCGCACCGAGCTCGGTCTGTTGCGCCACCGAGAGCTCGCGCGTCAGCCGCGCGAGCTCGACCGTGGAGATGTTACCGGATTTCGACAATGACGAGGCGCGATCCACCGCTGCGCTCGCTTCCTCGCGCCGCGCCGCTGCTGCCTCGATCGAGGTCTGGATCTCGGCGATGCGTGCCTCGAGCTGCAGGACGCGTCCATTCTTGAACTGCTCGGCCTGCCGCGCGAGGTCCCGCTGTGCTGCCTGTGCCGTGGCCAGCTTGGCCGCAAGCGACGGCCGCTCGTTTTCCAGGCGCGATTTCTGCCGCCGGAGGTCATCGAGTCGCGTACGATCACCGCGCGGGTTGACCACGCGCAGCACGACCGCGCCGGCATCAAGCCGAGCCCGATCCTTGATGGGATCGGAGGCTGCGATGATGCGCCCACCGATCGGCGCACGCAGGGTGACGAGGCGGGAGTTCAGCACGGCTTCGACGCTGGAGTTCTGCAGCATGGCGCGTAGCGGCAGCCAGCCGAACACCGCAATCACGGCAAGGCCTGCTGCGATCTTCAAGCCCCGCCACAAATACCGCCAGTGCGACGCCGGCTCCGCGCCCTCCATCCGGACGGCCGGTTCCTGCGGATGTTCCTCATCGGCAAACAGGCGTTCCTGCAGCGTCTGCTGCAAGCTCCTGGCATCCGAACTCCTTGCATCCGAATTCCTGGCTTCGGAGGCATCTTCTGCCTCGCGCGCGGAGGGCGGAGATGTATCGCTTGCGGAAATCGCTCGAGATCGGTCCATCATAGGCAGTCACCTTGCTGACTGGTGGCAATGGAACCGAGTAATGCCCAGGCAGGCCTGGGGTGCCCGGTTGTCCTCGATTAAGCGGCGGCTGCCTTTCCAACGGGTAAACTTCGGCGTGGGCTTTGGTGCAAATGCGCGGTAAGGTTTACGGGTGCCGAATTTGACCTTGCCTGCACCCGCCGCGGCCCTCCGACGCAGCGGCCTATCTTGCAGCACGACGGCGCATCCATACTTCCATTGCGCCGGCTGACGGCTTGCCCATGGCCGGCTGACGGAGACGACCATGAACTATCTTCGCACGGCAATTCTCCTCGCAGGCCTGACCGCCCTGTTCATGGGCGTCGGCTATCTCATCGGCGGCGCCGCAGGTGCCCTGATCGCGCTGGTGATCGCGGCGGCCACCAATCTCTTCGCCTACTGGAACTCCGACCGCATGGTGCTCTCGATGTACGGTGCCCACGAGGTCGACCGCGCCAGCGCGCCGGAACTGGTCGGGCTCGTCGCCGAGCTTGCTGGCCGTGCGGGCCTACCGATGCCGCGCGTGTTCGTGATGGACGAGGCGCAGCCCAACGCGTTTGCCACCGGTCGCAATCCGCAGAATGCCGCGGTTGCCGTCACCGCCGGCTTGATGCATCAGCTCAGCCGCGAGGAGCTCGCCGGCGTGATCGCGCATGAGCTTGCGCACGTCAAAAACCACGACACGCTGCTCATGACCATCACCGCAACGGTTGCGGGCGCGATCTCGATGCTGGCGCAGTTCGGCATGTTCTTCGGCGGCCACCGCAACAACAATTCCGGTCCCGGCATCGTCGCCTCGATCCTGATGATGATCCTCGCGCCGCTCGCTGCAATGCTGGTACAGATGGCGATCAGCCGCACCCGCGAATATGCCGCCGACGATCTCGGCGGACGCATCGTCGGCCAGCCGATGTGGCTCGCATCCGCGCTGGTCAAGATCGAGAATGCCGCGCATCAGGTGCCCAATCTCGACGCCGAGCGCAATCCCGCGACGGCGCACATGTTCATCATCAACCCGCTGTCGGGGCACGGCGTCGACAGTCTCTTTGCTACCCATCCCTCGACCCAGAACCGCATCGACGCGCTCCAGCAGCTCGCGGCCGAGCTCGGCGCGAACGGGGCGCCATCGCTCGGTGCCAACGAAAACTATGTGCCGCAAAGTCCATGGGGGCGCTCGTCCTCGCGCGGACCATGGGGATGAGCCGACACCAATTGGTCCAGCCGTCGCAGCTGTGCCGTGATGGCGCCACAATTGATGCGCGAAACCGGCCCATTCAACGTCGCATTGCTGACGGTGATCGAATTCAGCATCAGGAGGCGCTTTGCGAGCCTTCTTGTCCAAAAGGACTCTTGCGCTTCGGCTCGCATTGATTCACACCAATGCGACTCGCTTTTTTTGGCGAGTCGGCAGGCCGGATGGCTTGCCGAGCGAGAGAATTGTTTAAACGAAATTGCCGGAGGTGCGCATGTTGCACATGAACCGGGCCGTGCGGGACGAGGCAGCGTCGCACGAGGGTTTTCTGGTCAATGCGGAAGGCGCGCTCCTTCTGACGTCCTTCGCACTTGCTGCTATTGGCTGGTGTTGTCTGCTGGCAATGTGGCTGACGAGAGCGCTCTCCTGGGCGTCTGACTGGGCGACCTGAAGGCCAGCGCAACCCTGCGATTGTGGCCCGCTTTGTGAGCTGGCGCACATAAGATCGTCCCTGCCGGTGCTAACACCGGTGCAGACCTCAAGCGTCTGAAAGGGGATGCGTGGCCGGCCTGTTGCCGGCGACCGCCGGCGATGACCAGATTAACCGCACCATTGTTGATCGTGTCGGGCATTCTCGTCGGATTGTCGTTGCACACCGTCGTCAATTGCGGCGATGCCAACGAACCGGACGTCTGCTCGGCCGTGATCGGCTTCAGCCCGTTCCGCGGCTCGCTGATCGCCTTCGCCTATGAGGGGCGCGGGCGCATCGCGCTGCGGCACGGGGACGCCAAACGGGCGATCGCGGATTTCGACCTGGCAGTTCATCTCAACCCGAACCGTGCCACCATCTTCCGCGACCGCGGCCGGGCCCACCTGCAGAACGGCGAACTCGACCACGCGGTCGCCGACTACGATCAGGCGATTGCGCTCGATCCGAAGCTCGCCGCATCCTATTCCGAGCGGGGTCTAGTGCTTGCGGCCAAGGGCGATCTCGAGCGCGCGATGCTGAGCTACAACACCGCCCTCCGCCTTGCGCCCAATGATGCGGACGCGCGCCTCAATCGCGGCCTCACATTGCTCGCGAGCGGGCGAGCTCAGGAAGCCCGAGCCGATTTCGCAGCCGTCCTCGCGCTTCCGGAGCGCCCCGACGGTGCCGCCCATCAGCTCGCCCGCGCCAAGCTCGACGAGCTGGGCGAACCAAGGCCGACCCACATCTCCGCCCCGCTGCGGTGAGGCAGGGCAGTTACTTGGTCTTCTTCTTTGCTGATTTCTTCTTGGCCGCCGGCTTTTCCTTCGCCGGCTTCTTCTCCGCCGGCTGCTTCGTCTCGGCCGTCTGCGCGGCGGCTGCGCTGGCCGCGAGGCGCATCGACCTTGCATAGCTGTCGGCGACGTTGTCGGCGGACATCTGGAGGCGCTTGGCCGCAGTGGTGGCCTGCTCCATGGTGCTCTTCGCGATCAGCTTGTAGCGCTCGCGGGCGTCCTTGCCCTTGGCCTTGGCCGCGAGGGTATTGAAGCGATCCCGCCGCTCCTTGGCGCGGGCCATCAGGCCCGTGTGGAGCTGTCTTGCCAGCTGCCGGATCACGACATCCAGGTCGGCGTCCGCCATGTCTTCTGTCCTCTTCGTAACGGTCACGATTGTTGCGCGCGACTATGCAGATGCCGCATCCGCTCGACAATGTGAAGGGGCGGGCAGATCGCTTGCACAACTTCGCGCGAGGGCGTGGATCGGCCCGGCGCTTCGGCGTAACATCGCCGCCGGGCACCAGGCCCCCCAATTAGCGAGCCGGAAGGAGGATCCCATGTATGCCGCCATCCGTCAGGCCAAGGCGAAAAGCGGGAGCGCGGAGGAGCTGGCGCGCCGCATCAAGGAAGGCGCCGTTCCGATCATCAGCGATGTCGACGGCTTCCGCGCCTATTACGTGGTCTATGCCGGCGACGACACGGTGACCGCGATCTCCATCTTCGACAAGTTCGAGCAGGCGGAAGAGGCGAACCGGCGCGCAATCGCCTGGATCGAGAAAGATCTGGGCCCGCTGCTCGCAGGCCACGCCAGCGCTGCGGCCGGGCCGGTGATCGTGCACACGCTGGCGTAGGAGTTGGGACCGGTCGGGAAGGGGCCGCGCTCAGGCCGCACTCTCAACTGTCATCGCCCGGCTTGACCGGGCGATCCAGTATGCCGAGACGGCTGTGATTGAACCGAGAGGCCGCGGCGTACTGGATGCCCGCCTGCGCGGAGCATGACAGCGGTCGGCGTATGGCTTCCGCCAAACGCGCTCAGCCCCTCACAACTCCCGTGCATTCGAGAACGCGAAACTCGACACCCGCCTCGTCGTCTCATCCAGAATCAGCGTGCGCGTGATCGGCGGCTCGGCGCGCTGGGCGCAGTTTTCGCGCTCGCAGAGGCGGCAGTTGACGCCGATCGGCGTGCCCTCGGCCTTCTCCAGATCCATGCCGGCGGCGTAGACGAGGCGCGAGGCGTGGCGGATCTCGCAGCCGAGACCAATGGCAAAGCGCGGCTGCGGCAGAGGGTGGGGCGCCACGGGCCGGCGCACCATCTGCGCGATCGAGAAGTAGCGCGTGCCGTCGGGCAGCTCGATCACCTGCTTCAGAAGCCGGTCCGGCGTGTCGAAGGTCGAATGCACGTTCCACAGGGGGCACGTGCCGCCGAACTTCGAGAATGGGAAGGTGCCGGAGGAGAAGCGTTTTGAGACGTTGCCGGCATTATCGACGCGGAGCAGGAAGAACGGGATGCCGCGTGCGTTCGGCCTCTGCAACGTTGTCAGGCGATGGCAGACCTGCTCGAAGCCGGAATTGAAGCGCTGCGCCAGCACGTGGATGTCGTAGTTCAGCGCATCGGCTGCCGCGAGGAACGGCTGGTAGGGCATCATCACGGCGGCGGCGAAATAATTGCCGAGCGTGATGCGGAACAGACGCCGCGGCGCATCGTCCAGCGGCCCGGCGCGACCGATGATGGTTTCGAGATGCTGGGCGCATTCGCCGAGCCCGAGCTGGAACGCAAGCTGGAATGCGCGGCCGGGCGGATCGACGAGCTCGGAGATCAGGAGCTGGCGACGATGGCGGTCGAAGCGCCGCAAGGTCTCGCGCATCACGTCGACCGGCATGATCCGGGTCTGAACCGAATGCTTTTCGCGCAACCGCGTCACGAGGGCGGCGTAAAGCCCTTCGGCCGGGACATTCAACTCGTCGCGCAGGGCTTCGGCGGCCTGCTCGAGCTCCGGAAAGTAATTGCGGTTGGCCTCGATCAGCTCGCGCACGCGCTCGACCGGATTGGCCTCATAGCGCGTGCCGACGTCGCGGTCGGCCATCTGCGCCGCGGCCAGCGTCTCGCCCTGGCGCGCCTCGGTATAGGCGGCGTAGAGCCGTTGCAGCGCGTGGGTGACGCCGGGGCAGAGCTCGGCGAGATCGCGCAGCTCCTGCTTGGGGACGTCGATCTGGCGGAACAGCGGATCGGAAAAGATCTCGTTCAGCTCGGCGAAGAAGCGGTCCTCGTCGGCGGTCGCAAGGTCGCGCAGGTCGAGGTCGTAGGTCTCGGCCAGCCGCAACAGAATCTGTGCGGTTACCGGCCGCTGGTTGCGCTCGATCAGGTTGATGTAGCTCGGCGAGATCCCGAGCCCCTCGGCGATCTGGGTCTGCGACAGCCCCAGTTGCTGTCGGATCCGCCGGAAGCGTGGGCCGACGAACAGTTTCTTCCCGGAATCGGCGGGCATCTTAAGTCTCCAGAGCCGTTAAGGACAGTCTTGTTGACCTATATGTTTTACAAATTTTACAAAATAACATCTGTTACATGTTCCGATGTTACATGACATCACCAATAAGAAACAAGCCATCTATACGAAGTTTCAGTTTTCGCGTTTAGCTCCTGACACGCATTTCGCAATGCACTGTCAAGATTGTCGATGGCTAGCCACAGCCGTCGTCGACGAAAGGATCAGGCACATGAACTACCAGCCCCGCGGCATCAGTACCCTCCAGAGCCCGGCCTCGTATCAGAGCGAAGTCGAAGCGGCCGAGGCGCTCCTCAAGACCAAGCCGACCTGGAACGGGGTGTCGGCCGAAGCCGTCGCGCGCATGCGCCTGCAGAACCGCTTCAAGACCGGCCTCGACGTCGCCCGCTACACCGCCGCGCTTATGCGCGCCGACATGGCGGCCTATGATGCTGACAGCACCAAGTACACCCAGTCGCTCGGATGCTGGCATGGCTTCATCGCCCAGCAGAAGCTGGTCTCGGTCAAGAAGCACTTCGGCACCACCGATCGCCGCTACCTGTACCTCTCGGGCTGGATGATCGCCGCGCTGCGCTCCGAGTTCGGACCGCTGCCCGACCAGTCGATGCACGAGAAGACCTCGGTGCCGGCCCTGATCGAGGAGCTCTACACGTTCCTGCGCCAGGCCGACTCCCGTGAGCTCAACGACATCTTCCGCAGCCTCGACAAGGCGCGCAAGGAAGGCGACAAGACCAGGGAAAAGGAGTTGATCGAGAAGATCGACAACTTCCAGACCCATGTCGTCCCCGTCATCGCCGACATCGACGCCGGCTTCGGCAACGCCGAGGCGACCTATCTGCTCGCCAAGAAGATGATCGAAGCGGGCGCCTGCGCGCTCCAGATCGAGAACCAGGTCTCGGACGAGAAGCAGTGTGGCCACCAGGACGGCAAGGTCACAGTGCCGCACGAGGTGTTCCTGGCGAAGATCCGCGCTTGCCGTCACGCCTTCCTCGAACTCGGGGTCGAGGACGGCATCATCGTGACCCGCACCGACTCGCTCGGCGCCGGCCTCACGCAGCAGATCGCTGTCAGCCACAAGCCCGGCGACATCGGCGATCAGTACAACAGCTTCCTCGATTGCGAGGAAGTCACGGCGGCGAACGCCCGCAACGGCGATGTCATCATCAACCAGAACGGCAAGATGATGCGTCCGAAGCGGCTGCCCTCCAATCTCTATCAGTTCCGCCCGGGCACCGGTGCAGATCGCTGCGTGCTCGACTGCATCACTTCGCTGCAGAACGGCGCTGACCTGTTGTGGATCGAGACCGAGAAGCCGCATATCGAGCAGATCGCCAGCATGGTCGATCGGATCCGCAAGGTCGTCCCGAACGCCAAGCTGGCCTACAACAACTCGCCGTCCTTCAACTGGACTCTCAACTTCCGTTGGCAGGTCTACGATGCGATGAAGGAAGCCGGCAAGGACGTCAGCAAATACAACCGTGCCGAGTTGATGAAGGCGGAGTACGACGACACGGAGCTGGCGAAGGAAGCCGACGAACGCATCCGCACCTTCCAGGCGGATTCGGCCAAGCGCGCCGGCATCTTCCACCATCTGATCACGCTGCCGACCTATCACACGGCCGCTCTGTCCACCGACAATCTCGCCAGGGAGTATTTCGGCGAGCAGGGCATGCTCGGCTACGTGAAGAACGTCCAGCGCGCCGAGATCCGTCAGGGTATCGCCTGCGTGAAGCATCAGAACATGGCCGGCTCCGACATCGGCGACGACCACAAGGAGTACTTCGCCGGCGAGGCTGCCCTGAAGGCGGGCGGCGCCCACAACACGATGAACCAGTTCGGCTAACGGTGGAATTGAGGAGACTGACTATGACCAAAGGCAGCAATTTCTGGGTGATCGGCGGCGAGTTCGGCTCGATGAACTTCCACAAGCTCGTGGAAGGCTCGGCCCAGGTCAAAGGCCCCTTCAAGTCCCGTAAAGAGGCCGAGGACTGCTGGCGTGAGGTGTCGGAAGAGAACCGCCACAAGGCCGGCGTCCGCTTCTCCATCGTGGAAGAACCGCACCGCGCTCCGGCAGCCTAGAGCTTGATCCGGAAAAGTGTGCAGCGGTTTTCCGAAAAGATCATGCTCAAATAATAAAGGCTCGCTGCCGCACCAATTAAGAAGACGTCCAAGGACGGACGGTCCCATCCGGGCTCAGGCTCGGGTGGGATCGTCTGTTTTTGGGACGTGGAAAACCGCCCTCGAGCGCCTTAAGTGTCTGGAATTGTACGGCCTTTGCGGCGATCATGGTTGCTGATAGGTTAATGGACCTCGTCCAGGAGCCGAACCATGTCAGAGCCCGAGATCGCCGGGACCAATGTTCCTCAACCGCGCACCGTGCGGCTGCGCGATGCGCTGTTGCGGGCGCGGATCGAGGCCGCCGACCGGACCGGCGTCGTGGTCGACCTGCGCGATGCCGAGGTGGCGCGGCTGGAGATCCTCAACGACGCGCTCGATCCCCTGTTCGTGCAGGTGCCGGAGCAGATCGACCTGTTCGACCGTGGCATCAGCCAGGGCGACACGCCGCGGCTGTGGATCGACGTCGTTGCCCACATCGTGATGGGACGCGACAAGCGGATGTATCGGTTCGTCCAGGATACCCGCTTCGGCCGTATCGTCCTCGCCGAGTCGCACGACACGGCCGACATCGTCGATGCGGTGACGGATTACGTCGCTCGCCGCATGATCGAGCGCCAGCACGCGATGGTCGTGCCGCCCGAGTCCAAGGCGGCCGAGCCGGAGAAGCCACGCCGCTCCCGCATCTGGCCCTTCGTTTTCGGCTTCATCCTCGGCGCCGCCGCCCTGTTCGGCGTCGCCGTGCTCGCGGCGTTGCAGAGCTGGTGAGGAGAACGCAAATCTCTCTGTTCGTCATTCAGGGTTCGATGCTCACGCATCGCCCCGGAATGACAGTGCCCCTCAAACCAGCCGCACGTGCTTGATTTGCCGAATCTCCAACCCATGATCCAGGCTGCGCACGGTCTGCTCGCAGCGCCAGCCGGCGTTGTCCCTTTCGATGGTGAACAGATTATACGCCGCCGCCGGGTAGCGCCCATGCGCCAGCGCCGAGGCCGACGGCACGCCGACCGCGGGCACGTTGCCGTTGGGGCCCTCGAACCACATCGTCGAATGCACGTGGTCGTGGCCGTGCAGGATCAGCTCGACGCCGTGCTGCCTGATCAGCGCGAGCAACGCATCCGAATCGGTCAACCGCTTGTGGCGCGACTTCGACCTCAGGGGGTGGTGCACGAGCAGAACGCGAAAGACATGTTCGCTCGAAAGCCCCGCCAGCACCTCTGCGAGCGCTGCGAGCTGGTCGCCGCCGAGCGTGCCCGTCGCCATCAAGGGCGCCGTCGGCACCGCCGTCGACAGGCTGATCAGCGCCGCCGGTCCGCGCCGCCGCACGGCTGGAAAGAAGCTCGCCGCAGGCTCGTCGCCAGCGATGTAATCCAGGAAAGTTTCGCCAAAGCGCTGGCGTGTCGCGCTGACATAGGCGTCGTGATTGCCGGGGATCGCGGTGACGCGATCCGGCGGACCGACGCCTTCGAGCCAGGCCAGCGCCGGCGCGAACTCGGCCTCGAGCGCCAGATTGACGAGGTCTCCCGTCACCGCGATGTGGTCGGGGCCTTGCGCCTTCATGTCCGTGACCAGCGCGTCGAGCACCTCGCGGCGCTGGTATTTGCGACGGTTGCGTGTCCAGTTGGCGTAGCCGAGCGCACGCTTGCCCGCGAGATCGATCAGCCGCGGCCTCGGCAGCGGCGCCAGATGCGGGTCGGACAGATGCGCGAGTGTGAACGGTGCCATCAGATGCGCGATTGCCTCGCTATTCGCGTGCTGTAATGGCAAGGTCTGTCTTGCGACGCAAGGAAAGCTTCATGGAAAGCTTGCAAGAGGGTTTTGGAAGGAGCCTGATGGCAGGACGTCTGGACCAGATGCGACGGAAATACGAGTACCTGCTGCGCCGCGTCTTTCACACCTACTTCCTGCTCGTCCGCGGCATGACGCTTGGCGTCCGCGCCGTGGTGCTGGACCGGGACAATCACGTCTTCCTGGTCAGGCACAGCTATGTCAACGGCTGGTATCTGCCGGGCGGCGGTGTCGATCTCGGTGAAACCATGGAAGCTGCAATGCGGCGCGAATTGAAGGAGGAGGGCGACATCGACCTCACCGGCGAGGCGGTGCTGCACGGCATCTTCCTGAACAGCCACGTCTCGCGCCGCGACCATGTCGCGGTCTATGTGGTCAGGGAGTTCAGCCAGGAGCGCCTGCCGGAGCCCAACCGCGAGATCATCGAATGCGGGTTCTTCGCAAGCTCCGCCCTGCCCGAGGGCACCACGCCCGGCACGCGGCTGCGGATCGCGGAAGTGCTGGAAGGCCGCCCGCAGACTGCGACGTGGCGATGAGGCGCGGCTATGCTACTAGGGCGGCGCTTTCCTAAGGACGCCACGGACACCGGATGACGAGCCTCAAAATCACCTTCGGCCTGATCTGCCTTGCGATCCTCGCCAGCAACATCGTGACGATGTCACGCTGGAACGAGGCGCGCGGCGTCTATGACGATGTCTGCTATCTGCGTCAGGCGCATCTGTTCCAGCGCTTCGGCATCGGTGGACTCAACACGAATGCGGTGCTGGATTACGATCATTATTTCGAGGGCAAGCTGAAGGAGATCGCCTATCCCGGGTGGCAGGAGCCGGCGCGCTGGCCCTGCCACACGCCCATGCCGAACGGCAGCAATGGCAAATTCGTGCTGCAATATCCGCCCGGCACGGGCGCGCTGCTCGCGCTGTTTCCGGCCGGTCATCAGGTGGTGCCGCTCTATGTCAGCGCGAGCCTGATCGTCTGTGCCCTTGCGCTGCTCGGCATCTTCGCGGCGCGCACGCTGCCGTTGACGGCGGGTGCCGGCATGTTCGGCGCGCTCGCTGTCTACCTCATGATCAACCCGGCCAAGGCGAGCTATTCGATCGCACCGACCATGGCGGTCTGCGCTGGCGCAGGATTCTTGACCGCGTGGTGGCTGGTCAGGGCGCGGCAGAGCCTGTGGCCCGTCGTGCTGATCGGCCTCCTGTTGGGGCTGTCCGTCAATTTCCGCCTGCCCAATGCGCTGCTCGCGGCCGGTTATTTCCTGTTCCTCGGCATTCCCTTCGTGTGGTCGCGCAAGCTCATCAGCTTTGCGCAGGGCCTTGGCTTCGGCATTGCGGTCCTGGTCGGCATGGCGCCGACCTTGATCGCCCAGGCCATCAACGCCGGCAGTCCGCTGGCCACCACCTATGGTGGTGCCGACGTGGTCGCGCCTGCGTTCAGTCTCAGCGTGCTCGGCCAGTATCTGAGCGACATGCAGTTCGCGGTAATCATGCTCGCGATCGGCTCGACCGCCTGGCAGTTGCGGATGGGCGAGGGCGGCGTGCGGCAGGTCGCGTTCGTCGCCGCCGGCAATCTCCTGGTCAATCTCGTCTTCTTCTTCAGCCATCCGGTCTTCACGTCCTACTACGTCGTGCCGATTGCGATGCTGACGCTGTGGAGCCTGTCCTTTGCCGCGCTGATGCAGCCGGTGGAAGCCTCGGAAGAGGCGCCGCTCCGTCATGGGGCGGCAAGCGTTGGAGCGCTGGCGCGATGACATCGACGGAACTTCGCATCGCCGTGCTGGTGCCCTGCTACAACGAGGAGGCTGCGGTTGCGACCGTCGTCGCCGATTTCCGCAAGGCGCTGCCCTCGGCCGAGATCTATGTCTACGACAACAATTCGCGCGACCGCACCGCAGGCGTTGCGTGCGACGCCGGCGCGATCGTGCGCAGCGAGCGGCGGCAGGGCAAGGGCCACGTGGTGCGCCGCATGTTCGCCGACGTCGAGGCCGACGTCTATGTGCTGGTCGACGGCGATGCGACCTATGATGCGCCGAGCGTATCGCGCATGATCGATAAGCTCCTCGACGAGCATCTCGACATGGTCGTCGGCCTTCGCGTCGATCAGGCAGAGGCTGCCTACCGGCTCGGCCACCGCACCGGCAACCGCATGCTGACGGGCTTCCTGTCGTCGACCTTCGGCCAGGCCTTCAACGACATCCTGTCCGGCTACCGCGTGTTCTCGCGCCGGTTCGTCAAGTCCTTCCCCGTGCTCTCCGACGGCTTCGAGATCGAGACCGAGCTTGCGGTCTATGCGCTGGAACTGTCGCTGCCGGTCGCCGAGGTCGAGACGCCCTACTACGCGCGCCCCGAAGGGTCGTTCTCGAAGCTCAACACCTGGCGGGACGGTTTTCGTATCCTCGGCACCATGCTCAAGCTCTACCGCTCCGAGCGGCCGCTGCGCTTCTTCACGATGATCGGAATCCTGCTGGCGCTGATGTCGGTCATCCTGGCGATCCCAATTGTGATCACCTTCATCGAGACCGGCCTCGTGCCGCGCCTGCCGACGGCCGTGCTGTCGATGGGCTTGATGATCATGGCGCTGTTGTCGGTGTCGTCGGGGCTCGTGCTCGACACGGTCACGCGAGGACGGCGCGAAATGAAGATGCTCGCCTATTTGTCCCAGCCGGCGCTGAACAGGAACGCAGGCGAGCGTCGCGCCGATGGACCTCCGCCGTCTCAAATGCTATCCCGCTCTTTGTATTGACGCGTTTTCTTAACGCGAACCGGTGCCCACTTCGCTCGAAAACGCTGTGCTGACATGAACGATCTCTCAGTCACCATCCTTCCCGAGGCCGCCGGCGATGCGCAGGCGATCGAGCGGCTGCACGAGCGTACCTTCGGCCCCGGCCGCTTCGTGCTCAGCGCCTACCGCATCCGCGAGCACGTCGACCATTTGCTCGAGCTCTCCTTCACCGCCCGCATCGGCACGCTGATGGTGGGCTCTGTGCGCCAACTGCCGATCACGATCGGCGACACCAAGGCGCTGCTGCTCGGCCCGCTCACCGTCGAGCCGCCGTTCCGCGGCCGCGGCGTCGGTCGCCTGCTGCTCGACCGCGCGCTCAAGGATGCGAAGGCGCAAGGCCACGCCATCGTGCTGCTGGTCGGCGACGAGCCCTATTACGGGCGCGTCGGCTTCAAGCCGGTGCCGAAAGGCAGCGTCACCATGCCGGGTCCGGTCGACGCCAGCCGCATCCTCGTCTTCGAGCTCGTCGATGGCGCGTTCGAAGGCGTGTCGGGAGCTGTCGGCCCCGACTGGAGCAGGGCGCGGAAGTAGGGAGGGGTGCACTTCCCCGTCCGCTCTATCGCGATCCGAACCGCTTTTTTGCAGCCTCGCTGACGGGCGTGTAAAGGCTCACCAGCGTGCCTTCGGGATCGCGGAACTGGGCCGCGCAATTTCCCCAGGGCATCATCTTCGGCGCGTGCACCACCTCGACCTCGTCTTTCAATCTCGCAAATTCGGCTTCCACGTCTTCGACCTGCAACTCGATGATGGCGGTGCGATTTGAGGCGGGCTCTGCGCTTCCCTCCTTGAAGAGCGCCACCGTCTCGACGCTGCCGAAAGCGAGTGTGGCCGAAGGGGTGACTATTTCGGCAAACACAGGCGCCGGCCATTCTGCCGTCTTGCCCGTCACTTTTTCATAAAAGCCGACAAGGGCCCTGATGTCGGCGGCGATCAGACGAGTGGAAGCAAATTTCACGGCGTTATCTCCTGTCCATTCCGGGGCGCTCCCGTTGCGACAACGGATCCGTAACGCCGCGCTGCTGACAGCGTCCTGTCAGCAGCGGTCAGCACCGATGCGACCTCAATGCTGCGACAGAATCTCGCCCAGAAACTTCCTGGTGCGCTCATGCTGCGGCGTCCTGAAGAAGGTCTCCGGCTCCGCTTCCTCGACGATCCGTCCCTCCGCCATGAAGATCACGCGATCGGCGACCTGCCGGGCGAACCCCATTTCATGGGTGACGCAGATCATGGTCATGCCGTCCGTTGCCAGACCGATCATGGTGTCGAGCACCTCCTTGACCATTTCGGGGTCGAGCGCCGATGTTGGCTCATCGAACAGCATCACTTTCGGCTCCATGCAGAGCGCACGCGCGATCGCCGCGCGCTGCTGCTGACCGCCGGACAGTTGCGCCGGGTATTTGTCCACCTGATTGAGGATTTTGACACGGTCGAGCAGCCGTCGCGCGGTCTCCTCGGCCTCTAAGCGCGGTATTCCGCGCGAGCGGATCGGCGCCAGCGTGCAGTTCTCCAGCACCGTCATGTGCGGAAACAGGTTGAATTGCTGGAACACCATGCCGACCTCGCGGCGCACGGTATCGATGGCCTTGCCTTGCCCGCCCAGATGGGCGCCGTCGACGACGATCTCGCCCTTCTGATAGGTCTCCAGCGCGTTGATGCAACGGATCAGGGTGGACTTGCCCGATCCGGACGGCCCGCACAGAACGATCTTCTCACTCGCACGGACCGCCAGATTGATGTCGGTGAGCACCTGGTACGTGCCATACCATTTGTTGACGCCGCGCATTGCGATCATCGGGTCCGTCGTGGCTGCAACCGACATGATGCTCTCCGTCAGCTGGCGGTGAAGGGGATGCCGGGAATGCTGTCGGGAAAGGCCGGCAGCGGGTTGTTCATCCACTTCGGATAGATCCTGGCCCATTCGCCGCTGGCGATGATCTTGTCGATGAAGGCGTTCACGAAGGCATTGATGTCCTTCTCGCCAAGCCGCGTGCAGGCGCCGTTGTAGAGTTTTGTGAATTCGAGCTTGTTCTCGTAATAGCCGGGTTTCGATTCATTCAGGCGCGGAACGTAGAAGATGTTGCCGCCGACTGCCTGCACCTGACCGGACAACAGCGCCTGCATGGTCGGCGCATCGCCGTCGAAGCGGCGGATGGTGGTGCCGGGAGGAGCCGCCTTGGTCACGTCGGTGTCCTGCACGCTGCCGCGTGCAACGCCGATGACGTATTTTCCCATGTCGGCGGGCGATTTGATCTCGATCTCCTTCGGCGCGATGAAGGTGATGATATTGGCGCCGTAGGGCTTTGAGAATTGCACCGCCTTGGCGCGCTCCGGCAGCATCGCCATGGTCGCAAACAGGATGTCGACGCGTCCGGAGGTCAGCGCCGGGATGCGATTGGCAACCGCCAATGGCGTAAATTCCACGGATACACCGAGCTCCCTCCCAAACAGCTCGGAAAGGTCAGCGTCAAGACCCTCCTGCCTGCCGGACGAATTGACGAATCCCCAGGGTGGATTATCGCCCTGGATTCCGATCAGCACCTTGCCCCGCGCCTTGATCTCCGACGGCGTCACGGCAAAGGCCGGACGGGACAGCACGAATGGCGAAGCCATGGCGCCCACGCCGAGCGCCAGGATGTGACGGCGATTGAGTTGCGTTGTCCTGTTCTTGTCCATCATTTCCTCCTAGGTTTGCGGTGCACTGTTCAACGTGCTGCCGTGACGAGGCGCCGCTCGAGCCAGGTGCCGTAGATCGACAGCGGCCAGCACAGCGCGAAATAGAGCGCGCAGACCAGACCCAGCACGAGCAGCGGCTTGAAGTTCTGGTTGGAGACGATCGTTCCGGCGCGCATCAGCTCGGTGAAGCCGATGATGGCGGCCAGCGAGGTGCCCTTGATCAACTGCACCAGGAATCCGATTGTCGCGGGCAGCGAGATGCGGATCGCCTGCGGCAGCACGACGTCTCGCATTCGGTCGAAGTATTTGAGGCTGAGCGCCTTGGCTGCCTCAAGCTGGCCGCGCGGCACCGCCTCGATCGAACCGCGCCAGATTTCGCCGAGGAAA
This sequence comes from Bradyrhizobium sp. UFLA05-108, assembly GCF_059803455.1. Classification (NCBI taxonomy): domain Bacteria; kingdom Pseudomonadati; phylum Pseudomonadota; class Alphaproteobacteria; order Hyphomicrobiales; family Nitrobacteraceae; genus Bradyrhizobium; species Bradyrhizobium sp. UFLA05-108. The sequence continues at coordinate 24,958 of NZ_JBANAZ010000023.1, forward strand.
GCGCCGGCATGCAGGGTGAAGCCGATCGAGACCGAGACCCAGGGATCGAGCTTCAGCCCCGCGAGGGCGAGCCCGTAATAGACCACGAAGAGCTGCATCAGCAGTGGGGTGCCCTGGAACAGCGCGATGTAGCCGGCAGTGGCGCGCTCGAGCCAGCGAATGCCGGAGGTACGCGCGAGTGCAACGCCGAGGCCGGCGACCGAGCCGAGCACGAAGCCGATCGCGGACAGCGCGAGCGTCCATTTGAGGCCGCCGAACAGAAACGGAAACTGGTTCTTGTCCATGGGACGCTCTCACTTGAGGGGATAGCTGAGGAAGCGCGCGTTGATGTGCGCAAACATCTGCATGAGCATCCACGACATCGCGAGATAGAGCAGTGTGACGACGCCATAGACCTCGAAGCTGCGGAACGTATTGGTCTCGATCGACTGGCCGACCGAGGTCAGCTCATAGGCGGAGATCGCGGATGCGATGCTCGTCGTCAGCGTCAGCATGATGAACTGGCTGGTCAGCGATGGGAAAATCGCGCGCAACGCCGGCTTCAAAACGATCAGGCGGAAGATCAGGGGGCGGCTCAGGCCGAGTGCCAGTCCCGCCTCGATCTGCCCCTTGTTGATCGACTGTACGCCGCCGCGGATGATCTCGATCGCATAGGCGCCCCCGTTGACGCCGAGCGCGATAATCGCGGTCAGCGTGGGATCGAGGCGGATGCCCACCATCGGCAATGCGAAGAAGACGAAGTAGATCTGGCCGAGGAACGGCGTGTTGCGGATCAGCTCGACAAACGCCATGACCAGCCAGCGCAGTGCTGCGAGGCGGGAATCGCGCAGCACCACGCCGCCGATCCCGATAATGAGCGCCAACACCATGCCCGACAGCGCCAGGCCGAGCGTGCCGGCGCAGCCCCAGAGCAGGTCCGGCAGACCGTCGAGCACGGGTCCGAAATCGAACTGATAGCTCAACTCACTCCTCCCTCCGGGCGGCCCTCTTGGCGTGGCTTCACCCGTTCCTGTTCGTCCGACGATGGCGAGAACCTTCGCGCTATGACGTCGAGAGTGCCCCGTGGCGCTCGCGCAGATCGATGCGCCGTCCCGACGTGGCGGCCTCGGCAATGGCGAGTGTCACAAGCAGGCTGCGCGCGCCGTCCTCGACCGGCTGCAGCGACGGCGTCACGCCGCGAATGACATCGCGGAAGTGATCGAGCTGGGCGACGTAAGGATCGATCGATCCCGCATGGTTGGCCTGGGACTGGACCGGCCTGTTCCAGTCCTGCGCGTCGCCTTCCTGCGTCCATTGGTCGAGGCTCGGAAATTCGAGCGTGCCGCGGCGGCCCATCACGCGGTAGCTGCTCTGCCCGCTGTAGGGAAACTCCGGCGACTCGCCGAGTCCCTGCTCCATCGTCCAGGGGCTGACCGCACAGTCGCTGAGGAAGAACGTGCCGAGCGCGCCGTTCTCGAATTCCACCAACGCTGCCGCGGTGTCCTCCACTGCAAAGCCGCGCTGGCGGTTTGCGGCGATCGCCGAGACCGCGACGATCTCGCCGATCGCAAAGCGCATGAAGTCGATCTCGTGGATCAGGTTGATCAGGATCGGGCCGCCACCCGCCTGGGAGCGCCATGGCGCGACCTTGAAATACTCCGCCGGCTTGTGCGTCGCCCAGATCGCGGAGATGCCGACGACGTCGCCGATGCGGCCCTGCAAGAGCAGCGCCTTCAACGTCTTCACCTGCTCATGATGGCGGCGGTGATGGCCAACCAGCGACTTGATGCCGGCCTTGCGGACCTCGGCGATCAGATCGGCGGAAGTCTGTAGCGTATCGGTGACCGGCTTCTCGATCAGGATGTGGATGCCGCGCCTCGCGCAGGCGATGCCGTTCTCGGCGTGAAGCTGATTGGGGGACGCGATGACCACGGCCTCCGGCCGCGCCTCGTCGAGCAGCTTTCGGTAATCCCCGAAGACGCGCGCGCCGGGCTGCTCGGCTGCGACTTGCTCGGCATTCACGTCGGCGATGCCAACGAGCTCATAGTCGCCGTGCTCGGCCAGCTTGCGCAGATGCTTGCGCCCGATCAATCCCGCGCCGATTACGCCAATCCTGATCTTCGTCATGTCATGCGTTCCGTTGGTTAGGCCCAGCCGCGACAGCCGCGGCGTCCGGCGCCGCGGGGCCAGCCTTCGAGCAAGTGCCTGGTTGCGTTGAATGCCGTGGCGATCCGCTCTCTTGCATCCAGCGCCCGCAACGGCATTTCGACGCTGAGGCTGGTGTCGGCAGGGAGCGCGTCCAGGAGTGCACCCAGCGGCAAGGCGCCATCTCCGGGCGGCAGCCGTCCTTCGCGTGCCTCGGCGATGATGGCGGTTTCCGTTGCTGGCGATATAGCGGCAGCATCACAGAGTTGCGCGGCGCGCAGCCACTGGTCGGGAAGCGAGATCAGATCGGCGGCCCGGCCACCCGAACGCGTCAGATGCAACGCGTCGACCAGTATGGCGCCGTTCATCTGGCCTGCTTCGCGCACGACCGCTGCGGCCTGCGGCAGGCTGCCGATCGCGCGCCAGCGCATGAATTCGAGGTCGACGCGTAGGCCAAAGGATGCGGCGAGCTGACAGAGCTCGGCGAAATGCGCGGTGAGCCGGGGCCTATCCGGATCGTCGCCGGAAGCGATGACCGCTGCGGCGCCGAGATCGGCTCCGGCCTCGAGACGGCTCGCAAGCGAGGAGACGTCGAGGGCGGGTGTGAGCTGGACGAGCTCGATGTCGCTGACCCGCACGCCCTCGCCAACCAGCACGCGCTTGAGCGCGCGGTGGGCCTCGGTGCCGACCTCTGTCGGATAGGCCGGCCCATCGCTGGTTGCCGGGATGACGCGCAATCCGACCGTGGAAAAGCCGGCCCGCGCAGCCTCGGCGACCAGCGTGGCCGGCGCGAGCCGCAATGCGGTGAGGTGGGCCAAGCCGAGCGGGGTCATCATCGCCTGCATAATTAATCAGTGGGATAATTAGTAATTAATCGACGGGATAATTGATGTCAAGTGCCTTCGATTGGGCTATTGATGGAGGCGAGGCGGCATGCGGCCGCAGCGAAGGGCCGAACTGCCAGATGCCAAGCGTGAAGAAGCAGCCCGCGCGGGGGGGCAAGCCTGCGCCGATCAAGCGGCGCGACCGCGAGCGGACACGGCAGGAGATCCTCGACATCGCCTTCGAGGAGTTCGCCGAGAACGGCCTCTCCGGCAGCAACACCGATGCGATCGCCGCGCGCGCCGACGTCACCAAGCGGTTGGTCTTCTACTACTTCAACTCCAAGGAAGAGCTGTTCATCGCGGTGCTGGAGATGGCCTATGCCGGGATGCGCGCCGCGGAGGAGGACCTTCACCTCGAAGCCCTGGCGCCGGAAGCTGCGATCCGCGCCCTCGCCGAATTCACCTTCGACTACCACCAGGCCCATCCACAGTTCGTCCGCCTCGTGTCGATCGAGAACATCCATCGCGGACGGCACATCGCGGTCAGCCGGAAGCTCAAGGAGATGACGCAGCCGAGCATCAGCCAGATCGCCGATGTGCTGAAGCGCGGCGTCGCCGGCGGCGTGATCCGGCCGGGCATCGACCCGATCGAACTGCACATGACGCTGAACGCGCTGAGCTTCTTCTCGGTCGCCAACCGTCATACCTTCGAGGCGCAATTCGCCTTCGACATGTCATCGCCAAAGGCGAGAGCCCAGCGCCGCGCCGAGATCGCCGACCTGCTCTGGCGCTACGTCAGAAAGGATCGATGAGCTCGGACGCGGAGGAGGCGGCACCATCGATTGTCTTCTGCGCGATGATCGCATCTTGGCGCTGATGTACCCGACGTGTGATGGCTGGTGAGCCACTTCACACTGGAACTCCCGTACAGGTAGTAGTCTTCAAACGGGGTGGCCAGTGGAGCGGAGGGAGAGATGCCCAGGAAGGCCAGCCGATCAAAAAAATTGAGCGGGATCGTCGAGCGCGCGCATCCGGACAGTCAACCGAGAGCCGGCGATGAGCAGTTTTCCGCAGACTATACGGTGACCAGCACGACTGACGGCGGCGGACGCGTGCTGACCGACGTCGAGGTGATCCTGGTCTTTTGGGGCAGCTTCTGGACCACGACGCCTGCTCCGTCTCCTTCCAGCGACGAGTACAAGCAAGCGATTATCGGCATTCTCACGGGCCCCTACATGGGCGGCCTGCGCCAGTATCGCGGCGTCGCGCAGGGCACGCTGATCTTCACCGACCTCAACGACAGCACCAGCCCGGTGGATCAGTATACCGACGATGACGTGAAGACGATGCTCAAGGACCGGCTCGACCATACGAGCATGCCGCCGCCGGCATCCGGCCACAACCGCTTCTACGCCGTCATCGTGCCGCCGGGCATCAACAACAAGCTGACGACGACCAACAACTTCGTCGGGCAACACCAGAGTTTCACCTACAAGGGCGTCACAGGATACTACGCGTGGGTGGACAATACGGGCTCGCTCACGGGGCACAATTGCGTCACCAAGGTCTTTTCCCACGAGTTGATCGAGGCGTGCACCAACCCCGACGTCGATACCTCGAACAACAGCATCCTGGTCAACGGCACCAATCCCGACGGAACGACGGTCACCAACGACGAGATCGGCGACACCTGCAACAACCAGTTCGCGACGATTGACGTCAACGGCGTCAATTGCTCCGTCCAGGCCTACTGGAGCAAGGCGGACAACGCCTGCATTCTTCCGACGGGAACGTTGACCTTCCTGGTGGACAAGGACACCTTCGGCAAGGATGAGGTGCAGGATGTCATCAACACCAGCGGCGGGACGTTCGAGCAGGCGTTCTGGCTCGTCGTTGACGGATTCAGCAAGAACACGTTCAGCTCTCTCAACGTCACGGTGCCGCTGCCGACGGGAGCGTTCGCCAACCTGAACGGGGTCACGATCACGCAGAACCCGAACATCGATTTCGAGAACGGTGCAGATCCCGGAGCCCAGCAGAGGATTCGAGTTCCCTTCGACATCACGTTCTCGAGTGTGGCGCTCGCGGACTTCCCGACGTCCGGCAGTCAGACCTTTGAACTTGATGCGTTCCTTGCGACCGATGGCAACAGGGTGCCGGGCACGAACGCTTCGACGCTGTTCGAATTGGTGGCGGGTGCAGACCCCTACTTCACCAATGTCGATCCGACCCAGAACAATGTTTTCTATCTGAGCCAGGACCTCAGGGTCTTCACTGCGACGCCCGGCCTGTCCCAGCATCCGGTTGCCGGTGCGCCGGCCTTTGCAAGTGACAGCGTCAACGGCGCGTTCACCTACATCCAGGACCTGCTCACGTTCCTGAACAATAACTTCAGCGACCCGGCAGAAGCCGACCCCTTCAACTCGATTCTCCCGAGCCAGGGGGCGGCGCTGCAGGCCGATTCCTCCGTGACTCCATTCACGATCCAGCTCACTCCCACGTTCCCGCCAACGTTCAAGATCTTCAACAACTACAACTTCGCGGTGGCGAGAGTCCGCATGCGCGGTACAGCGGGACCGGCAGGCGAAGCCAAAAATGCCCGTGTGTTCTTCAGGCTGTTCGTGACGCAGAGCCCCGATACGGACTATCAAACGAGCACGACCTACCCCTTCAATCCGGACGCGGCGGGCTTGCCTGGTTCGCCCCAAGTCGGCGCCGGTCACGTCACGCTACCGTTCTTCGCGACCGGAAATCTTGCCGGCAACACCGATTACGACAACGGAGGCGTCAACAACCGCGACATCGAGATCGCGAGCGGGAAGGACAATATCTGGGTCTATTACGGGTGCTTCCTGAACCTTTATGATTCCGCCAACGTGATCGACGGCAAGCAGGCCCTGGCGTGGCTTGCGGGAACTCACCACTGTCTGGTGGCCCAGATCGCATTCGACGATGCCCCGATCTTCATCGGGTCACGTCCCGAGGCCTCGGACAAGCTGGCCCAGCGCAATCTCCAGGTGACGGTCTCAGACAATCCCGGGCCGGCCTCGACGCATCGGATCCCGCAAACATTCGATATCCGGCCGAGCGCCATGGTCAGCCGGAAGACAGAGGTCGACGAGTTGACGATCGACTGGGGCAAAATTCCACACGGGAGCGTCGCCTCGATCTATTGGCCGCAGGTTCAGGCCTCCGACGTGCTTGCCCTTGCGTCGCAGCTCTATCCTGCACACGCCTTGACGGCAGGAGACACGAATACGGTTCAGTGCAAGATCACGGGCGGCGTCACCTATGTGCCGATTCCGATGAATGCGGGTGAAAACTTCGCGGGTCTCCTCACGGTGGACCTTCCCACCACCGTCGTCACCGGTGAGGAATTCAACGTCATCGTCAGGCGCGTGGGGCGGCAGGTCTCGAAACGCGACGTTCCGATCCAGAGGCCGACGCGCGAGGGAAATGCCAATCCGGACGTCGCCGTCCCGCGCCAACCGTTTTCCTGGCGATATGTCATCGGGACGTTTCAGATCAGGATTCCGGTCTCGACGTCTGCCGTGATGTTGCGCCCCGAGGAAGACACGCTGGCGATCATGAAATGGCGATTGCAGCAGACCGCGCCGTCAAACCGGTGGTTTGCAGTGCTGCAGCGGTATGTCGCATTTCTGGCGGACCGCGTCGCCGGGCTTGGGGGCGATCCTAATGCCATTCCACCGTCACCGAATGGCGCGCCGGTCGAAGTCCCAAGTCCCTGCCTCGACGTCGTCGAGTACTCAGGGAAGGTCGCCGAGATCATCTTCGACTGCTTCGGCGAACTGGAGGGCTTTGTGCTCGCCGACTGTTGCACGACGCATTCCTTCAAGACACGCGAGCGGCAGGTCGGCGAACTGCTCATGAGGGCGTGCAGGGATCGGTTGCTCGTATCCGTTTTCGCACTCAGGCATGACCGTTCGAAGATTCAGCGAATGGTCATTAGCTGTTGAACGATGAAGCAAGCTCGCGAGACGCCGCGCGCAAGGCGCGAGGGAGCGCATTCCCTCACGCCTTGGCGGCCCTGATCTGATCGCGCTCAGAACTTGAAGTTCGCGAATGCGCGCACGCCGATGCCGGGCAGCAACACCTCGTCCTTGGTATAGGAGACCGAGTTGCGGATGTTCTCGTTGAGGAGGTTGTTGCCGACGAGACCGACCAGCATTTCGCGCGCGCCAAAGGCGTTCGGCTTGAGCCTGGTCTTGTAGCTGACTTCCGCCTTCAACAGATTGTAACCCGGCGTCGGCGTCTCTGCGATCGCGGCGATGTTGTTCTGCGGGAAGGCGTGCAACAGGTTGACGCGCATCAGCCAGTTGTCGTCGCGCCAGAATAGGCCGCCGCCCATCCTCAAGGGAGGAATCCGCGGCACGTTGGTGCCGTCGGTGAAGGTGGCGCGGACCACGTCGCCCTGGGTCTCGATGCCCCAGATCCCGCCCTGGATAGCTCCGACGTCGAGCTGCGACTGGAATTCACCGCCGCGGAAGTTCGCGTTCGCCTGCGAGTAGACGGCCTGGTTCACTTCGGCACCCGGCGTACCGCATGAGGCAAAGTCGTCGCCGCACATCACGCCGGTGAGCCGGCGATAGATGAAGTTGTCGAAGTGGGTGTAGTAGGCGGTCGCCTCGAAGCGGAACGGCCCCGTGGCCTTGCGCAGGCCGATCTCGACGGATTTTGCCGTCTCGATGGTGAGGTTCGGATTGCCGATGTCGAATGTCGCGGTCGCATCATGCGCGCCGCGCGAAAACAGCTCGGCAGGCTTTGGTGCGCGCTCGACATATTGCGCGGTGATGCTGCCGACCATGCCGCCCGGAAGATCCTGCAACAGGCCGATGCTGCCGCTCTTCGGCGTAAAGGACGGATTGCGAACGATGCTCGTCCGTGGCGTGCCGTCGGGCAGGAAATCCGCAGGGAAGTCCGGCGTCGAACCGTGCAGCTCGACGCGCTCGACGCGGCCGGCGATCTGCGCCCTCGTATGGTCGCTGAATTTGAACTCGTTGAAGGCGTAACCGGCAACGCGATAGTTGCGGTTCGGGTCCCACAGGCCGTTGAACAGCGTGCCGGGATTATCCGGGCTCGGTGCCGTCAGCTCCTGATGGCCGGCCTGGAAGCCGAACGCGGTCGTCACTTCGGCAAAGCGGGCATTGAACGGCATCAGCTGCGTTTCGATGCGCATCTCCTCTTCGCGGTTGGTGAAGGTCTGCCGGACACCGTCTGTCGTCGGGTCGGCGGGATCGGCGAGCCCGAGCTCGTTGTGGCGGTAGTTGGTGGCGCCCATCCACAGGCGAATAGTGTCGATCGCGGCGGCATCGGGGCGGTATTCGCCCTTGACGTTGATCTTGGTCTGATGCGCGTCGATGCGGGTCTGGTGATCCGCGCCATCGATGCCGGGGATATGATAGAGTGCGTCATTCTGTGTGATCGACGCGCCGATGAAGCCGCCCGTGAAGATGTAGGACCCGCCGATCGACGCACCGTCAGCCTGTGTCGCCGAGTTCGGCTGATGGCTGCCGACCGGCCGCGTCTGGTCGAACAAATAAGGATAGCTTGGAATCGAATAGTCGGACGTCTTCCGGCCGTAGACATCGGCATGGAATGCGAAATTGCCGCCGCCGGTATCGAGCAGGAGACCGCTTTCGACGCCGCGATCGACCGAGCTGAACGAGGTGCGGGTCTCGGCCGTCACGCAAGGCGAGGTTTCAGCGGTGGCGAGCGGTGCCTTGGCCGGCATGCCGTAGCTCTGGAACGAGGGCGCGCAGGAGGGCAGGGCATCGGGAATGCGATTGTTGGTCGCGCTCACCACGCCGCCGATCGAGGTCGAGCCGTAGCGCAAGGCGGCGGGGCCGCGCACCACCTCGATCTGATTGGTCGCGAGCGGATCGATCGGAACGAAGTGATCTTCGCCGAGATCGGAGGCGCCGCCTGCATTGGTGCCGTTTTCGACGATGCCGACACGGTTGACGTCGAGCCCCCGGATGATCGGCCGGCTCGACGCGCCCGGTGCGAAGCTCGAGCCGGTGATGCCGGGCTTTGCGAAAAGGAGGTCGCCGAGCTGTCCGCCGCCGTCGCGGCGGATCTCGTCGTTGGGTACGACGGTGACGGTTGCGAACTGGTTGGTGACGACCGGCAGCACACCCTGCTGGGGCGTGGCGGGCGCCGGTTCTGCTGCTGGCTCCGGCGGATGCTCGCGGTGGCGGGTGGGGGCGCTACGCGCGACGCGCGTCGTCGGGCGCGCCGGCACGATCGCTCTGCGCACGATCGGGCTTGGTGCGGTTACCTCGACCGCCGGTAGCTCTGTGGAGGGTTTGTCCTGTGCGATGGCGGGGGTCGCGGCAAGGCCGAGCACGAGCCAGCTCGCTCCGCTCAGACGCTGCGCGCGTCTTGGATAAGATGTCATTGTCCTGATTCCAATCAGGCGCCGACCAACAGCTATGTGCGGGTACGTGGCGACCTGCCGTCTTGATCTGACGGAATTCGACCTCAACTGCTCCCGGGTGCTCGTCCGCGTGTCAAAAGCGAACGAATCCAGGCTTGCTCAATGCTGGAGAGATCAGGACGCGGGAGGCGCGCGCGGCTGGAACGCGTGGCTGGCCGACTTCAGATGGATGAATTCGGCATCGGTGGTGCGGTAGAGGAATTCGACCGCCTGCGGCAGATGCAGCAGCGGCGGCGTCGCGAACACCACGGTGCTCGCCATCGCGACCACGGCGCAGATCGCGCAATTGTCGTCGCCCTGCTGGTCGTGGTCGGGATTTGCCGGTGCCTGCTTCTGTAGCGCTGCACGATCGACGGACGCGATGCCGCTCGCCTGTTGCGACGACTGGAGCAGCGGGGCAGCCCGCGCGAACCAGTGGCTGTGGCCGAAGGTCAACGCGAACTGCACCAGCATCGCGAAGATCGCGAGCCGGGCACCGTGCCTGATGTTCGAGCGGAACCACTTCATTGGAAAACGCACCCCGCATCGCGAGGGCCAATCCCCCGGCCATCACGATGTTACAATGTAACATCGCAGGATCGTGGCGCGCATGTCAACTGCGGGAGGCGCGGCCGCTGTGGCCGGCCTCCCGATGTGATCTTCATGCAACGGAATTCGTAGTCCTAGAGCATGATCCGGAAAAGTGTGGAGCGGTTTTTCCGAAAAGATCATGCTCAAACAATAACCTAAAGCGCGATGACGATTCATCCCAATCTCATCGCGCTTTAGCGCCCTTCGCGCACCCAGGTCGCGGCGAATGCTCCGAGCAGCAAGAGCAGCCCGATCAGCCCGGCGAAGATCGGCAGCACGCCGACGCCCTTCACCACGCTGGCATCGCGCATCCTGACCCCCATCCAGCCGTCGCCGTGGAAGATGGAGGCGGAATGCACCGGCACGACGCGTGGCAGCTCGACGCTCGATCCGTCGACGACGCGCACGGCATCGCCGCCGGTCGCCTGCGTCAGCGGCCTCAAGGTCTCGGTGGTGGAGGTGACCTCCGAAAATTCCTTCGGGTTGGTCGGCCCGACATTGATCAGCGCCTTCAGCGTGCCGTCGGTGGCCTGCCAGAGACCGAGCTCGCCGGCCGGCAGGCTGGCGCGCCACTCGCCGGGGTCGCCGGCATTGAGCGTGAGGTCGCGCGTCACGCCGGAGGGCGAGGTCACCGTCACCGGCTGCACGCTGTCCGACATCGTCTGGCGCACCACCACGAGATCCTTGCCCTGCACCTGGAGGCGCAGTGCCTCCTCGTCGAGATCGGGCTGCTTCATCAGCCAGTGCGACATCCGCCTGAGCAGGTCGAGATGCGGGCCGCCGCCCTCATAGCCACGCGCCCACAGCCAGATGTGGTCGGAGAGCAGCAGCGCGACGCGCCCCTCGCCGAAGCGCGACAGGAACAGCAGCGGCTTGCCATCGGCGCCGGTCATCACTGGCGAGCCCGTCGCATTCCTGGTGTCGACGGTGCGGAAGAAGCGGGCCCAATGCGGTGGCTCGCTCGCGGAGCCCTCGAGGCCGCGCGTCACCGGATGGCGCTTACCGGTGTCGGAGAGATGCGCATAGAACGGCTTCTCGGTGACGCCGACCGGCTCTGCCGGCAGCACCGAATCCAGCGGCGTGCGCCAGATGCTGGTGTTGGAGGCATAGTCCGGACCCGCCGAGACCAGCACCGCGCCGCCCGAGCGGACATAGCGCGCGATGTTGTCGAAATAGGCAATCGGCAGCACGCCCTGGCGGGCGTAGCGGTCGAAGATGATCAACTGAAATTCGTTGATCTTCTGCTGGAACAATTCGCGGGTCGGAAACGCGATCAGCGACAACTCGTTGATCGGCGTGCCGTCCTGCTTCTCCGGCGGGCGTAGAATCGTGAAATGCACGAGATCGACGCTGGCGTCGGATTTGAGGAGGTTGCGCCAGGTGCGCTCGCCGGAATGCGGCTCGCCCGAGACCAGCAGCACGCGCAGCTTGTCGCGCACGCCGTCGATCGCAACGACGGCGCGGTTGTTGACCGGCGTCAGCTCCTTCTCGAGCGGCGAGGCCTCGATCTCGACGATGTTCGGGCCGGCATGCTTGATCTCGACATCGACGCTTGCGGTCTGGCCGCTCGACAGTGTGCGCTCGTTGATCGTCTCGCCGTCGCGGCGCACCGTGACCTTGGCGCGATCGCCGCTGACGCCCTGGTCGTCGAGCCGGTAGGTGATCGTCTGGGTCTGGCCGACGATGCCGAAGCGCGGTGCGGCCGTTATCGCGATGCGGCGGTCGCGCTCGTTCTTCTGGCCGGTGATCAGCGCATGCACCGGCGCCTGGAAGCCGATCGCCGCGGCATTCGCGGGGATGTCATGGACGCGGCCGTCGGTGATCAGGAAAGCGCCGGCAACGCGATCGACCGGCACGTCGGAGAGCGCGGAGGTGAGCGCGCCGAACAGTTTCGTGCCGTCGGTCTCGCCGTCGGCCTGTCCGGCTTCGACGACACGCACCTCGAGGCCCTTGATCCGCTTCAGGCTGTCGACCAGCGCCTCCTGCGCCTGGGCAGCTTCGCGGGTGCGATTGCCAAAATTCTGGCTCGGGCTCTTGTCGACGACGACGGCAGCAACCGAGGTGAGGGGATCGCGGTCCTCGCGGGTGAAGGAGGGGTTTGCGAGGGCCAGCAGGAACAGCGCGAGTGCGGCGACGCGCACCGCTGCGCCACGTGCGCGGGCCAGCAGCAAGAGGGCTGCGATGACCACGATCGCGGCGAGCGCGATCCACAAGACGATCGCAGGGACAAGCGGCGTGAACGCGATGCCGTAATTCATGTCGCTCCTATTGCCCGAGCCGCTCGATCAGCGCCGGCGCGTGCACCTGGTCGGCCTTGTAGTTGCCGGTCAGCGTGTACATCACGATGTTGACGCCGGCGCGGAAGGCGAATTCGCGCTGGCGCGGCTCGCCCGGCGTCATCGGCAGCATCGGCTGGCCATCGGGACGGATCGCCCAGGCGCCTGCGAGATCGTTCGAGGTGATGATGATCGGCGAGACGCCGTCGCCGCCACGCGCCGGGCGCTGCGCGCTCTCGTCCTCTTCCTCGCGCGGCAGCGTCTCGACCCAGGTCTGCCCGGTGCTGAAGCGGCCGGGGAAATCGCGCAGCAGATAGAAGGTCTTGGTCAGCACGTGCTCGCGCGGCACCGGCTCGAGCTCGGGCACGTCGAGCGAGGACAGGATCTCGCGCAGCGCCTGCATGCCCGGCGTCTGCGAGGCGCCGTTCTCGCCTGGCGATGCTTCGACCGCGTCGCGGGTATCGAAGATCACCGTGCCGCCTTGCTTCATGTAGGCGTCGATCTTGTTGATGGCGTCCTGCGGCGGTTTTGGTGCGCCCGGAACGATCGGCCAGTAGATCAGCGGGAAGAAGGCGAGCTCGTCGCGCGCCGGATCGACGCCGACGGGATCGCCGGCCTCGAGCGCGGTGCGCTGCGCCAGGAACAGCGTCAGCCCGGACATGCCGGCCTTCACGATGGAATCGACGTCGGCATTGCCGGTGACGACGTAGGCAAGGCGCGTCTGCGAGACCGCCTTCATCGCAAAATCGTCCGATGCGCTGTCGGCGCGTGACGGTGCGGGAGACGTGAGGCTGGCGAGCACCAGTCCGATCGCGAGCACGGCGGGAGCGGCGCGTCGGCGCAGGAGCGCGGCGAGGCCGCCGCCGAGCAGTGCGACGATGATGGCGTCGATCAGGAACAGCGCCAGCGAGGTCGAGAGCAGCCAGCCGCGCAGATCGCGCGGCTCGGCGTTGGTATAGGTCGCGTGCCGGGCGCGCAGGCTCGCGGTGTTGAGCGGAGCGATGCGGTCGGCGGCGGCGAGCGTGTTCACGGCCAGCGGTCCCTCGGCCGGGCCGTAGAAGCCGGGCGGATGATCTGATGTGGCGCGGTCGCGGAAATCGGCCGACAGCGGCTTGGCGGTCGCCGGCGGCGGGCCAAAGGCGCCAAAGCCGTCGAGGATGTGCAGCGGCGCCACCGTTTCGGCGCTGGCCTCGCCGGCAACGCCGGCACCTGGCTTGGAGGTGTAACCGGACATGTCGACGATTCGTCTCAGCATTTCGACAAAGGTGCCCGACATCGGCAGGTCCGACCAGCGCATGTCGGCAGACACATGGAACAGGCTGACCAGACCCTTGCCGCGATGCTCGCCGGTGACGAGCGGCGTGCCGTCTTCGAGCGAGGCCCAGCTCTTGGTCGCCAGCACCGCATCGGGCTCGGCCAGCACCTGGCGGGTCACGGTGACGTCCTTCGGCACAGGGACGCCGGTGAACGGACCATCCGCGGTGAAGGCGGCGAGGTGCTGCGGCTTCTCCCAGGTCAGGCTGCCGCCGAGCGTGCGGCCGCCCTTGCGCAGCTTCACCGGTACGAGGTCGTCTTCGGCCTGTGCAAGGCGGGGACCTGCAAAGCGCACCAGCACGCCGCCCTGGTCGACCCAGGCGTTGAGGCGCTCGCGGATTTCAGGGGCGATGGTGCCGACATCGGCCAGGATGATCATCGGCAGCTTCTGGTCGAGGAATTGCGTGATGCCCTGCTGCGGCGCGCCCTTGTCGGCGAGACGGACGTCGGCGAACGGCGCCAGCGCGCGGGTGAGATAGAAGGTCGGTGCCAACAGTGGCTGCGCCGTCTCACTGGTCGCGCCGGAGACGATGCCGATGGCACGGCGTCGCCAGCGCTTGTCGAGCAGTTGCACGGCGCCCGCGGAACGCTCGCCGGAGATCTCGAGCCGGGTGATGTCGTTGCGCAGCTCGACCGGAAGGTCGAATGACGCCTCGGTCTCCCTGTCCTGCGGGGCGAACGCGTAGCGGGCTTCGCCGATCGGCGATCCCTTCTGGTCCAGCGCGCGCACGGTGCCGGCGGCAATGCCGCTGTCGGTGCGCAGCACCTTCACGACCATCTTCGCGGCTGCGTTCTCAGCCGCGACCAGCGCCAGCGGGGAGGGCGTGCCACCTTCAAACACCGTCAAGGTGCGGTCTCCAATCGTCTTCGTCAGGCCTTGCAGGAATTCCTCGCCGCGGCCGGTGTCGACGCCGTCGGACAGCCAGGCGATCTCGCAATCACCGGTGGTTTTCAGGAAACGATCAATCGCGGTGAGAGTTTCAACACGCTCGATGGAATAGGGTTTCGGCGCGAGCTGTCGCAGCGCAACGCGCGCTGCGCCTGCTTGCAGCAACGTGATGTCGCGGTTCGGCTCCGAGAGCGGCACCAGCGCGATGGCGCGGCGATCGCCGTCGGCATTCGCGATCAGTTCGTCGGCCGCCTTGATCCGCGTGTCCCAGTTCGAAGCCGCGCTCCAGCCGTCGTCGAACATGATCATCAGCGGCGCCTTGCTGCTGGCAAGGCCGGTCTGCGGATTCCAGATCGGGCCGGCGGCGGCGAAGATCACCAGCGCCGCGGCGAGCAGGCGCAGCGCGGTGAGCCACCAGGGCGTGCGCGAGGGCGTCTCTTCCTTTGGCGCGATGTCGAACAGCAGCCGCGTCGGCGGGAATTCGATGCGGCGCGGCCGCGGCGGCATCACGCGCAGCAGCCACCACAGCACCGGCAGGCTGACGAGCCCGATCAGGAGCAGCGGTTCGGTGAAGGCGAGCGGCAGGCTTCCGATCATGCGGCGGGTCCCGCTTTGACGGTGGTCGAGCGCACGCCCGATTTGCTGACCTGCATGCCGGCATGCAGGAACAGCAGCAGTTCGGCGGCGGAGCGATCGGTGACGTGGGTGGCGAACAGCCAGTCGAGCTTGTTGGTCTCGTCGCGAATCTGATCACGATGCAGCGCGAGCCGCGCGGTGTAATCCTCCGCCCAGCTTTCGGCGCGCCCCGCCGTGATTACGCCAAAACCCTCGGGCTCGACGAATTCGACACGGCCGGAATAGGGGAACGTCTCCTCGGCGGGATCGACGATCTGCACCAGCGTGCCATGGGCGCCGGAGCCGGAGAGCGCTGCAAGCATGCTCCTGATTTCGGCGATCGGCGACCAGAAATCGGACAACACTACCGTCTCGGCGAGCGCGGAGGGTACGAAGGACGGCGGCAGGCTCGGCCGTTCGGCGTCGTCATGCAGCATCGCCTGCGCCATCTTGTCGATGACGCTGCGGCTCGCGGTCGGCGCCATCAGGCCTGGAATGCCGACGCGTTCGCCGCCGGAGACGAGCAGCTCGGCCAGCGCGAATGCCACGATCAGCGTGCGCTCGAGCTTGGAGTCACGCGCGTTCCTTGATGCAAACGCCATCGACGGCGAACGGTCGGGCCAGATCCACACGGTGTGCGCGGCTTCCCATTCCTGCTCGCGGACATAGAGATGATCGTCACGCGCCGAGCGGCGCCAATCGACGTTCTGCGACGGCTCGCCGGAGATGAAGCGGCGATACTGCCAAAAACTTTCGCCCGAGCCGGCGCGCCGGCGGCCATGCAGACCGTGGATGACGTTGGCGGCAATGCGGCGGGCCTCGAGCACCAGGCGCGGCAGCGAAGCGGCGAGCGTACGGCTTTCGCCATCGGCACGTCGGATCGCAATGATCTCCTTCGCTGTGTGCCCGTTGTCTGCGGCCATCAACCGATCCGTGTCTTCAATTGCCGGATCACGTCCGGAATCGTGCGGCCTTCGGCGCGCGCCTGGAACGTCAGTGCCATGCGGTGCTTCAGCACCGGCTCGGCGAGGTCGAGCACGTCGTCGATCGACGGCGCGAGGCGGCCGTCGAGCAGCGCGCGTGCGCGCACCGCCAGCATCAGCGACTGGCTGGCGCGGGGACCGGGTCCCCAGGCGATCAGCTTGCCGGTTTCGCCACCCTCGGGGCCCGGACGCGCCGAGCGCACCAGCGACAGAATGGCCTCCACTACGGAATCGCCGACCGGCAGGCGCCGCACCAGCCGCTGGGCCGCGATCAGCGCATCGGCGGTCATCGAGCCCTTCGCCAGCGTCTCTTCGGCGCCGGTGGTCTCGAACAGGATGCGCCGTTCTGCGTCGCGATCGGGATAGTCGACGTCGATCTCCATCAGGAAGCGGTCGAGCTGCGCTTCCGGCAGCGGGTAGGTGCCTTCCTGCTCCAGCGGATTTTGCGTCGCCAGCACGTGGAAGGGCTTGGGCAGGTCATGACGCGCGCCGGCGACCGTGATGTGCTGCTCCTGCATCGCTTGCAGGAGCGCGGACTGCGTGCGCGGGCTGGCGCGGTTGATTTCGTCGGCCATCAGGAGCTGCGCGAAGACGGGGCCGGCGATGAAGCGGAAGGAGCGCTTTCCGGCGGTGCTCTCGTCCAGCACTTCGGCGCCGAGAATGTCCGACGGCATCAGGTCGGGCGTGAACTGGATGCGCTTTGCATCGAGGCCGAGCGTGACGCCGAGCGTCTCGACCAGCTTGGTCTTGGCAAGACCCGGCACGCCGATCAGGAGCGCATGGCCGCCGGAGAGGATCGTTACCAGCGTGTTCTCGATCACGCGGTCCTGGCCGAAGATGACGGTCGCGATCGCTTCCTTGGCGGCGCGAATCTGTCCCGACACCTGCTCCGCCGAGCGGACGATCACGTCTTCAAGTTTTTCGACACTTTCCGCCATCCGTCAGCTCCTTAAGCCGTTCACGCGGCCCGCTTGCGTCGTCATCTTACGTCATGTCAGCTGGTGACATGTTCGCTCTTGGGCCCCATGCTAGACTTGCAGGAAGGCCCTGTATTCGCTGAATTAACCTATCCCCACCTTATCGGCTTCGGGATATGTACGGCATCACGAAGTGGCGACCTTGCACACCGGATGATTCCGGTGTGGAACCGCTCACCGAGGTACAACGTAGACCTGCACCAATCGTGCCAAAGACAAAGTCAGGGCAAACCATGGCGAACCAAGGGCAGAGCAGCAATCGGGGTCTTGACGGGTTGACGGCCGCCGCCAAGAACGCCGGCGCTGCCCAGAAAGGGTTGCCCCCGGTACATCTTTGGAATCCGCCGTTCTGCGGCGATCTCGACATTCGAATCGCCTCCGATGGTACGTGGTTCTACATGGGGACGCCAATCGGCCGCCCGGCGCTGGTGCGCCTGTTCTCGACTGTCCTGAAACGCGAAGGGGACAAGCACTTTCTCGTCACGCCCGTGGAGAAGGTCGGGATTCGTGTCGATGACGCGCCGTTCATGGCAGTCGAGATGCAGAAGGAGGGCGAGGGCAGCCATCGCGTGCTGAGCTTCCGCACCAATGTGGACGACTGGGTGAGGTGCGATGCTGCGCATCGCTTGCGCTTCGAGCAGGCGCACGACGGCGGGCTGACGCCCTATCTGCACGTGCGCTCTGGCCTTTGGGCCAAGGTGACACGCGCACTCTACTACGATCTGGTTGACATGGGCGAGGAGCGGATGGTCGATGGCCTGCCAATGTTCGGTGTCGAGTCGGCCGGCGAATTCTTCGCCATGGCGGATGCCGAGCAGGTGAGGGCTGCGCTTTGACCAAGCCGTTTCCGAGGGACGAACCTGCCCGGTTGGGCGCGGCGGATTTCTTCGCCCGCTCCAAGGCGCGGCTGACCTTCGACGTGCCGCCCGCCCTCTATGATCCCAACATCGTGCCGATGTCGGGTGATCCCGGCACCGACAAGATGCTCGAGATCATTGCGCGCGAGCAGCCGGTCCGCCCCGCGGCGGTCCTGATCCCGGTGATCGATCGGCCCGAGCCGACCGTGCTGCTGACGCTGCGCTCGGCGCATCTGAACGACCATGCCGGGCAGATCGCCTTTCCCGGTGGCAAGATCGACGCGGTGGACGCCTCGCCGCGCGATGCGGCGCTGCGCGAGGCCGAAGAAGAGGTCGGACTAAAGCGCGATTTCGTCGAGCCGGTCGGTTATCTCGATCTCTACGGCACCGGCTTCGGCTTCCGCATCCTGCCGACGGTTGCTAGGGTCCGGCCGGGATTTGAGCTTGTGATCAACCATTCTGAGGTTGATGACGCCTTCGAGGTGCCGCTATCCTTCCTGATGAATCCGGCGAACCACCAGTTGCACAGCAAGGAATTCCGCGGCATGGAGCGCTTCTATTACGCGATGCCGTTCGCCGAGCGGTACATCTGGGGCGCCACCGCCGGGATATTGCGTGTGCTGTATGAGCGGATCTATTTGCCATGATCCGGCCGGCGCTGACCGAGATCGGAATTTTCCTCGTTCCCTTCGCGGTCTATGCCCTGTTCCTGGTCGCAACGCGCTCGGGCCTGTTCGTGCAGTCGTCCTGGCCGGTCTACACCATCGCCCGCCTCGGGCTGGTCGCGCTGGTGCTGGTGATCGCAAGCCTGGTCGGACTTGCACATTTCACGGGCGCATCGCCGAACTCGACCTATGTCCCCGCGCATGTCGAGAACGGCAGGCTCGTGCCAGGCGTCGAGAAATAGGGGTTGGCAGATGAGCGCGGAGCCCATGCTTGCCGATGCTTCCTGGCTGACCTCCGGCGGGACGGCGCGCGTCCTGAAGCTCCTGAACGCGGACGGCGAGGAGGCGCGCGTGGTCGGCGGCGCCGTGCGCAACGCGCTGCTCGGCTTGCGGCCGGGCGACATGGACATCGCGACCACCGCATTGCCGGAGGAGGTGGTGCGGCGTGCAAAAAACGCCGGCATCAAGAGCGTGCCGACCGGCATCGAGCACGGCACCATCACCCTGGTCATCGACGGGCACCCGTACGAAGTCACCACACTGCGCGAGGACACCGAGACCTTCGGCCGCAAGGCCAAGGTCGTGTTCGGCCGCGACTGGGTGAGGGACGCCGAACGGCGCGACTTCACCATGAACGGGCTGTCGGTCGACGGACACGGCGTGGTGCACGACTATGTCGGCGGGCTTGCCGATGTCGCCGCACGCCGCGTGCGTTTCATCGGCGATCCCGACCAGCGCATCGCCGAGGATTACCTGCGCATCCTGCGCTTCTTCCGCATCCACGCCGCCTTCGGTGTCGGTGAGCCGGACCGCGACGGCTATCTCGCCTGCATCCGTGGCCGCGCCGGGCTGGCCGGTCTGTCGGCCGAGCGGGTGCGCATGGAAATGCTGAAGCTGCTGGTCGCAGGCGGTGCTGCGGCCGCGACGCTCGCCATGGCCGACGGTGGCCTCTTGCAGTCGCTGATCGGTGGCGTCGCCTATACCGGCTCGCTGGCGAGGATGATCGCGATCGAGCACGAGCTTGGCCTTGCCGCGAGCGCGACCCGGCGCCTTGCCGGCTTGACTGTCGCCGTCACCGAGGATGCCAAGCGCGTCGCATCGCGGCTCAGGCTCAGCAATGCGGAGGCCAAGGCGCTGGATTCGATGGGGCATCGCTGGTGGCGGTTCGCGAGTACGGACGAAGCCAAGGCGCGGCGGCTGCTCTATCGGCTCGGCGTCGAGCGCTATCACGATCGCGTGTTGCTGGCCTGGGCGAGGGATGCCGGCGAGGCGACTTCGGCGCGCTGGCGCGAGCTTGCCGAACTGCCGCAACGTTGGATGCCGCCGAAATTCCCGCTGAAAGCCGCTGACTTCATCGCGCGCGGCATGGCGGAAGGGCCCGCGCTCGGACATGTGTTGACGCTCGCCGAGGACGCTTGGCTTGCCGCGGATTTTCCCCTAGAGGAGGCGGCGCTCGCTTCCATCGCCGATCAAGCTGCGGCACGCTTCAGCCGCGATCAGAGAACGTGACCATCGTATCAGGCTTTGCCGATATCTCGGTTCTGCAGCTCCTGCTGGTCGCGTTGATGGCGTTGTTTGCTTCGATCATTGGTGGGCTCGCAGGTTACGGCACCGGCGCCCTGATGCCGCTGGTGCTGGTGCCGATGGTCGGCGCCGAACCCGTGGTGCCGATCATCGCGATCTCCGCGATCTTCACCAATCTTAGCCGCGCCATTGCCTATGTCAGCTATGCCGATCGCCGCCGCGCTCTCGTCGTGCTCGCCTGCGCAGCGCTGACGACGGCGCTCGGTGCCTACGGCTACACGCGCCTCACCAATGCCGGCGCGGCGCTGGTGATCGGCACCATGCTGATCCTCAGCGTGCCGCTGCGCCGCGTGCTGCGCCGCCGCCAGGTCAAGATCGGCAACACGGGTCTTGCAGCAGGGTCGGTCGGTTATGGCGTGCTGGTCGGCGGCACCTCGGGCTCGGGCGTGATCCTGCTCTCGCTGCTGATGGCCGCGGGCCTCGAGGGCGCGGCGGTGATCGCGACCGATGCGATGATCTCGCTCGGCACCGGGCTCATCAAGATCTCGGTGTTCGGCCTCGCCGACGCGGTGACCGCGCAGGTGCTGGCGTTCGCGCTCCTGATCGGCGGAATGGCGGTGCCTGGGGCATTCCTCGCAAAGGCCTTCGTCGAGCGGATGCCGGTGCACATCCACGCCGCGATCCTCGACGTCGCTGTCATCACGGGCGGGCTCGTGATGATCTCGGCCGCGGTGAAGCAGCTCGTCGCCTAAGGCATGACGAGATTGGGGGCGGTCATCCCAAATTTCGCAATGATGGCATCATGCCCCTGATTTGCCCGACACGTCAAGCGATTTCGTAAAATCCGTAAAAGGTCGCGTCGGCAATTGCCGGCTACTTTGCATGGGGTTGTTTTCGAGATTTTTGTCGGACGGGGCGAAAGCCGGAGGCCAAACCCGATCTCGTCGCGTTTTTCGAGTGGCTTTAGGTTAGCACGATTGGGCCGCGGGCTCGGTCGAACCTCCCCCGCGTGCGGGGGAGGTCGGCGCGAAGCGCCGGGTGAGGGCTCTCTCCCCTTGGGGATTGTCCACTGCGGAGACACCCTCTCCCCCGCAAGCGGGGGAGGGAGCGCACTTCCGACGTGGCAGCCATCGAATCCAATCTCGTAGCGCCTATTCGTCGTCCTCGTCGTCTTCCTCTTCGTCCTCGTCTTCATCCTCGTCGTCTTCGTCCTCGTCCTCTTCGGGCTCGGCCTGTTCGAGAACAGCGAGCGGCAGTGTCTCGCGAAACAGGTTGCCTTCGATGCCCATCCAGAGGCACAGCACGTCCTCCTCCTTGACATCGACGACGGTCAGCGGCTGGCCGCCGGATTTCAGCATCACGACATCGCCGGCTTTCAGTTCCATGGATTTGTCCTCTGTGTTGATCGACGCGGCAACGCTAGCAAGCCGTCATGACATGCCGATCACGCATCGGGAGAGAGACTTCGTTCCTGTGGATGATCTCAGCTGCGCTCGCTCACCGCGGTCCGGATGGGCGTGCACTGGTCGCTGAACAACCCGATGACATCGCGCGCCAGCGGAACATGACAGAGGAAACCGGAGGGACGGTATTTCACCCTGATACGCTCGAGCTGGGCCATCGTCAGCGTCATGTATGCATCGATGCGTCGGGCCTGTGTGTTGAGCCTCTCCTTGTAGTCTTCCTGCTGCTTTGAGAGTGCCGGTTTCCCGCTCTGGTTCATATCGATTGCGGCGCCCGGCCTGCCTCGCAGTGCCTCGAAGCAATGGTGCATGATCAGCACGTGGTGCTTGGCGCTCCACCAGTTGATGTTGACCACCTTCCGCAACGGATCGACCGCGCCGCTGCCCGGCAGTCTGGCACAGAGATCGACGTAGGTCTTCGGTCCATTGGCCGTCGGATCCGTGCACAGCTCCTCGTTCGGCGGCCCGTGATCGCTGCCGTCAAAGATGGCTCCCTTGAAGTGCGGCAGATTGGCTTCGGCGTCGCAGTCGAAATTATACTCGGTGAGCAGCGTGTCCGTGAGCGGGTCCTGATCGAGGGCGCGCGGAGCGGCCGGATCGCGGCTGAGATCGCTCGGCCAATCGATGTAGATCTCCGCCTTGCGCGCGAAGACGAGCCCGTTCTGTCGCAGCGCCGTCCGCGCCTTGGAATAGTCCGAAGCGAGGTCGGACGCTGCCTTCGCGTCCACTTGCACGACGGCAGAATCCGCCTTCGCCGTCCGAGCCTCGGCATAGTCGGCGAGGATGCTCTCTTGAAGCATCTGGACCTCGGCGAAGGCGTTGGAAATCTCGATGAAGGTCGAAGTGGCTGCGGCCATGTCCGCCTTGGCCTGCTCGCCGACTTTCTCCTCGTAGGAATTGAGATACTGGAAATAGCCGCCAAAAAACCCGGTGAGCAGGGTGACGATGGTTAGTCCCTTGGTGACGGAGAGGCGACTGTCCCAGGACTGGATGCTGTCCCACAGGCCCGGCTTCTTGGCGGGCGCCTGCGCGCGCTTGGTTTCCTTCGGAACGTCCTGCATCGCTGCCTCCGTTCGCGCCTCAACCCCCGCGCCCGAGCGCTATCGTACCGCAATCGCGGATTGCGGTCTGTGACGAATTTCACTTGCGGAGGTCGCGGCTAGGGCAGGGGCAACAACTCGGTCAGCGAGCGGATGATGCGGTCGGGCTTGATCGGCGATCCCGCAGGCAGGCCCTCGCCATGCACGTCCATCCAGACGGCGTAGATGCCGAGGCGCTGCGGCGTCACGACCTCCCATTCCAGATTGTCGCCGATCATCCAGGTATCCCCGGCGGTGACGCCGAGCGCTTCCATCGCGTGCAGATAGGCGCGCTCCTCGGGCTTGCCGAAACCGTGCTCGCCCTCGATCTGGATGTGGTCGAAGCGGTGGGTCAACTCGAAACGCTCGACCTTGGCGCGCTGCATGTCGGCAGCCCCGTTGGTCACCAGCGCGAGCTTGACCCCAAGCGCCTTCAGCCGGTCGATCGCCTCATGCGCGCCGGGGAAGACGAACATCTCCTCCTCGCGATAGGTGGTGAAGCGGTCGGCCAGGCGAATGGCGAGATCGTCGGGCAGGGCGCGGTGCCCGCTTGCGGCGAGCGCTGCGAAGCCTCCTTTCACCGTCAGGCGCCGGGCCTCGCCGAGCTTGAGCCGCCAGGCGGCTTCCGCATTGGCCCAGAAATTCCGCGCAAACGTCAGAACGGCTGCTGCGACCTGCTCCGGCGGCAGCGGTGCAAGCTCGGCCGCGAACTCGGTTGCGATCGTGTTCCAGGCGATCTCCGGACGGCCATAGGCCGACAGGATGGTATCATCCATGTCGATCAGCATGGCGCGGGGGAGGGGCTTTGCGGTCTTCATCGACGTCATGGCCATTTCACTTCCGGTGGCAGCGAGGACAGGATCGAATCCACGTTGCCGCCGGTTTTGAGCCCGAAGATGGTGCCGCGGTCGTAGAGCAGGTTGAACTCGACGTAACGCCCGCGCCGTACCAACTGCTCCTCGCGATCGGCAGCGGTCCAGGCGGTCGCAAAATTGCGCCGCACGAGCTCCGGATAGATCTTCAGGAAGGCGCGGCCGACGTCCTGGGTGAAGGCGAGATCGGCGTCCCAGTCGCCGCTGTCATGCCAGTCGTAGAAGATGCCGCCGATGCCGCGGGCTTCTTTCCGGTGCGGCAGATAGAAATATTCGTCGCACCATTTCTTGTACTTGTCGTAATCGGCGACTCCGTTCGGCCCGGTGCAGGCTTCCTGCATCGCGGCATGGAAGGCGATCGTATCGGCGTCTTCCTGTGTGCGCCGCCGCTCGAGCACCGGCGTCAAATCGGCGCCGCCGCCGAACCAGGCTTTCGTCGTGACGACGAAGCGCGTGTTCATGTGCACGGCGGGTACGTTCGGATTGCGCATGTGCGCGATCAGCGAGATGCCGGAGGCCCAGAAGCGTGGGTCCTCTGCCGCGCCCGGGATCTGCGCGCGAAACTCGGGGGCGAACTCGCCATGCACGGTCGAGCAGTGCACGCCGACTTTCTCGAACAGGCGGCCATGCATCATCGACATCACGCCGCCGCCGCCGGGCGCGCCAGTGTGGTCGCTGCGCTGCCAGGGCGTGCGCACGAAGCGGCCGGCCGCACCGGGATGGAGACCTTGCGGCGCGTCGTCCTCGAGCCGCTCGAAGCTTGCGCAGATGTCGTCGCGCAGAGCCTCAAACCAGCTCCGCGCGCGTGCCTTGCGGTCTTCGATCATCGAAACGTCCATGTGCAATTCCCGTCGCCGACTTGCGAGACGCGTAGGGTGGGCAAAGGCGCTCTAGCGCCGTGCCCACCACTTCTGCAACCGCTGCCACTGCGTTTGCCAAAGAGGTGGGCACGCTTCCGCCTTCGCTCTTTCGAGCTTCGGCGGAGCTTTGCCCACCCTACGAATCTAGCTCTGCGGACCGTAATAGGTGCAGCTCTCGTTGCAACTGTCGCGATGGATGCTGACGCGGGTCAGCCCGCCGAGATGTGCCAGGCGCTCCCAGACGTAGCGCGAGAGATTTTCAAGCGTCGGGATGCCCAGCGCCTCGATCTTGTTGAGGAACTTGTGGTCGAGCGTGAGGCGCACATCCTCGATCGCGCGCTGGAGGAGGCCGAGATCGACCACCATGCCGGTCACGGGATCCGGCGTGCCGCGCAAGCTCACCTCGGCGCGGAAGGAGTGGCCGTGAATCTCCTCGCTCGCCGCGCCAAAAGTGGTACCCGACAGCGTGTGCGCCGCCTCGAAGCGAAATGATTTCGTCAATTCCCACATCTTGTGAACGTCAGCCCTATCTGATGCCAGCTACCTGATGCCGAGCGTCTTGTGTGTTTGCACGCTGAGCCGCCATTGCGGGTGGCGCAGGCAATAATCGATGGCGCGCGCGGTGTTCTCGGCCACGTCTGGCCCGTCCATCGGTTGCAGCGAGAACCGCTCGAAGGCGAGAGCTTCGAAAGCTTCCGGCAGCGCCTGCGCTTGCGGATAGACAAGCTTCAGCTCGTGACCGCGCCGCACGACGAGATCGCTTCCCGCTTTCGGACTGACGCAGATCCAGTCGAGTCCGTCCGGCGGGAGGATCGTACCGTTGGTTTCGACCCCGATCTCGAAGCCGTTCGCATGTAGCGCATCGACCAGAGGGGCGTCTACCTGCAAGAGCGGCTCGCCACCGGTCAGCACGACATAACGGTTCCCTTGATGCCTTTCTTGGGTTCCCGTCCATTGCGCGGCGATCGTCGCCGCAAGCTCCTCCGCGGTGGCGTAGCGTCCGCCCAGCGTGCCATCGGTACCGACGAAGTCCGTGTCGCAGAACTGGCAAATGGCTCCGGCGCGGTCGGCCTCGCGCCCGCTCCAGAGGTTGCAGCCGGCAAAGCGGCAGAACACGGAAGCGCGCCCGGCATGGGCGCCTTCGCCTTGCAGGGTCAGGAAGATCTCCTTGACCGCGTAACTCACAAATCCTCTCCTTGAAACGCTAGGTTTGAATATCGCGGACCTGCCGCAGCGCTTCGCCTGCGGCCATCGCCGCGGTCATCGCCACATTGAGCGAGCGCAGCCCCGGCCTGATCGGGATGACGAGCCGCGCATCTGCGGCCGCGACCACCTCGTCGGTGACTCCTGCGCTCTCGCGCCCGAGCAGCAGGATGTCCGACGGCTGGTAGCGAAAATCAAGGTAGTTGGTCGCGCCCTTGGTGGTGAACAGCAGCAGCCGGTACCCTTGTTCCGTGCGCCAGGCCTGAAATTTCGACCAGGAGTCGTGACGGGTCATGCTGACCTGGTTCAGATAGTCCATTCCCGCGCGGCGGAACAGGCGGTCGGAGACGGGAAAACCTGCCGGCTCGATGATATGGGCGGCCATGTCCAGACAGGCACAAAGCCTGAGAATCGTGCCGGTGTTCTGGGGAATGTCGGGCTGGAAAAGCGCTATCTGCATGGCGTGATGACGGGTCGGTTGCGGCTGGAATTGTCTCAATAAAACATCGGTGGGCCGGGAATTCGTGCATTGCACGCTTCCGCGCCGATAGCGGGCTTGCGCTCGCCCGGCAAGGGTGCCAATAGAACGATTCTGGACTGCTGTTTCGCTCGTTTTGGCGCGGATCAAGCAAAGTTCTGCCGCCGCGGGGGGCCGCGGGCGCCGGCAGCCTGTTCTGGGGACCTTTGGGCGCCCCCTGGGGCGGTTCCGCCGGTCGCATAAGAAGAAAGGGTTGGAATCGTGACGACAGCGTCTTCGGCGGACCATCCGACACGCCGTGATTTCCTTTTCGTTGCAACGGGGGCAGCAGCGGCAGTGGGGGGCGTTGCGACGCTCTGGCCGTTCATTTCCCAGATGAATCCGGACGCCTCGACGATCGCCGCCGGTGCGCCGATCGAGGTCGATCTGACCCCGGTCGCCGAGGGCCAGGACATCAAGGTGTTCTGGCGCGGCAAGCCGATCTACATCAGCCATCGCACCAAGAAGCAGATTGACGAGGCGCGCGCGGTGAACGTCGCGAGCCTGCCCGATCCGCAGTCCGACGAGGCGCGGGTCAAGACCGGGCACGAGCAGTGGCTGGTCGTGATCGGCATCTGCACCCATCTCGGCTGCATCCCGATCGCCCATGAGGGCAACTACGACGGCTTCTTCTGCCCCTGCCACGGCTCGCAGTACGACTCTTCGGGCCGCATCCGCCAGGGGCCGGCGCCCGCGAACCTGACGGTGCCGCCGTATCAGTTCGTCTCCGACACCAAAATCCAGATCGGCTGAGCTTCGGACCCCGCGCCCGAAGCTTCGAGCCGTCGCGTCGTTTATTTCCTCAGGATCGCATCATGAGCGGACCCTCCGACTACCAGCCGAGCAATCCAGCCCTGAAATGGATCGAGCGGCGGCTGCCGATCTTTGGTCTTATGCATTCCTCGTTCGTCGCTTATCCGACGCCGCGTAACCTGAACTACTGGTGGACCTTCGGCGCCATCCTGTCTTTCATGCTCGGGATGCAGATCGTCACCGGCGTGATCCTGGCGATGCACTATACGCCGCACGCCGATCTGGCCTTCAAGTCGGTCGAACTGATCGTGCGCGACGTGAACTACGGCTGGCTGCTCCGCAACATGCACGCCTGCGGCGCGTCGATGTTCTTCTTCGCCGTCTACGTCCACATGCTGCGCGGACTGTACTACGGCTCCTACAAGGAGCCGCGCGAGGTGTTGTGGATCCTCGGCGTCATCATTTACCTCCTGATGATGGCGACCGGCTTCATGGGCTATGTGCTGCCGTGGGGCCAGATGAGCTTCTGGGGCGCCACCGTCATCACCAACCTGTTCTCCGCCATTCCCTATTTCGGCGAGAGCATCGTGACGCTGCTCTGGGGTGGCTATTCCGTCGGCAATCCGACGCTGAACCGCTTCTTCTCGCTGCACTATCTGCTACCGTTCATCATCGCGGGCGTCGTCGTGCTGCACGTCTGGGCGCTGCACGTCGCCGGGCAAAACAATCCGGACGGCGTCGAGGCCAAGACCGAGAAGGACACGGTGGCGTTCACGCCGTATGCGACGATCAAGGACCTGTTCGGCGTATCCTGCTTCGTGATCCTCTATTCCTGGTTCATCTTCTACATGCCGAACTATCTCGGCGACGCCGACAACTACATCCCGGCGAACCCGGGCGTGACGCCGCCGCACATCGTGCCGGAATGGTACTACCTGCCGTTCTACGCGATCCTGCGCTCGATCCCGAACAAGCTCGCGGGTGTCATCGCGATGTTCTCGGCGATCATCGTGCTGGCCTTCCTCCCCTGGCTCGACAGCGCCAAGACGAGGTCCTCGAAGTATCGTCCGCTCGCCAAGCAGTTCTTCTGGATCTTCGTCGTGGTCGCGGTACTGCTCGGCTATCTCGGCGCGCAGCCGCCGGAGGGCATCTACGTGATCGCGGGCCGCATCCTGACGGTCTGTTACTTCGCCTACTTCCTGATCGTGCTGCCGCTGCTCTCGCGCATCGAGACCCCGCGGCCAGTGCCGAACTCGATTGCGGATGCGGTGCTTGCCAAGGGCGGCAAGGTCGCGGCCTCCATCGTGGTTGCTCTGGTTGCCGCCGGCGCGCTGTTCGCAGCAACGCTCGGCGATGCCCGCGCCGAGGGCGGGGACAGGCCGCCAGGCAACAAGTGGTCGTTCGCCGGTCCCTTCGGCAAGTTCGACCGCGGTGCGCTCCAGCGCGGCCTGAAGGTCTACAAGGAGGTCTGCTCCAACTGCCACGGCCTGTCCTACATCGCCTTCCGCAACCTCGCGGAAGCCGGCGGCCCCGGCTATTCCGCGGCGCAGGCGTCGGCGTTTGCCTCCGAGTACAAGATCAAGGACGGTCCGAACGACCAGGGCGAGATGTTCGAGCGCCCGGGCCGCCCGGCGGACTACTTCCCGTCGCCCTTCCCGAACGAGCAGGCGGCTCGCGCGGCGAATGGCGGCGCGGCGCCGCCCGACCTGTCGCTGATCACCAAGGCACGCTCCTATGGTCGCGGTTTCCCCTGGTTCATCTTCGACTTCTTCACCCAGTACCAGGAGCAGGGCCCGGACTACGTCGCCGCGGTGCTCCAGGGCTTTGAGGACAAGGTGCCGGAGGGTGTGACCATCCCGGAAGGCTCCTACTTCAACAAGTACTTCCCGGGCCACGCCATCAAGATGCCGAAGCCGCTGAACGACGGCCAGGTCACCTATGACGACGGTTCGCCGACCACGGTCGCGCAATACGCCAAGGACGTCACCACGTTCCTGATGTGGACCGCGGAGCCGCACATGGAGGCGCGCAAGCAGCTCGGCTTCCAGGTGTTCGTGTTCCTCATCATCTTCACCGGCTTGATGTACTTCACCAAGAAGAAGGTCTGGGCCGACGCGCACTGAGCGGTCGAATAGCCATGGAAATGGAAAAGCCCCCGCCAGGGGGCTTTTTTAATGTTGGCGTCATTCCGGGGCGATGCGTCAGCATCGAACCCGGAATGCCGGGAGTGTGGATTGCGCCCCGCGCATACAACGGCCAAAATACCCGCAACGACCCCATAAACTCGTCGGAGGAAAGCATGGGCACCGTCATCACCTTCAAGCGTCCGGACGGCAAGGATACCTCGGGCTATCTCGCCAATGCCGCGCGCGGCAATGCGCCGGGCGTGGTCGTGATCCAGGAATGGTGGGGATTGTCGGACCAGATCAAGGGCCTGTGCGACCGCTTTGCGCTTGCCGGCTTCGATGCGCTCGCGCCCGACCTCTACAAGGGCAAGGTGGTGCCCTATCACGACACCGATGCGGCCAATCGCGAGATGAACTCGCTCGACTTCATGGACGCCACCACGCAGACCGTGCGCGGCGCCGCGCAATATCTTTCGCGCAACGGCGCCAAGGTCGGCCTGACCGGCTTTTGCCTCGGCGGTGCCGTGACCATCATCGGCGCGACCAAGATCCCGGAGCTTGCGGCCGGCGTTGTGTTTTACGGTATCCCGCCGGAGCAGGCGGCCAAGCCCGCTGACGTCAAGATCCCGCTCCAGGCGCATTTCGCCAACAAGGACGATTGGTGCACCCCGGAACTCGTCGGTGGTTTCGAAAAGGCCATGAAAGCCGCCGGCAAGTCGCTGGAGCTGTTTCGCTATGACGCCGAGCACGCCTTCGTCAACGAGCAGCGCCAGGCCGTGCACGACCGCGAGGCCGCCGAGCTCGCCTGGGGCCGCGCGACGGAGTTTTTCAAGAAGCATCTGGGATGAACGCAGCGGCGCGCTGATGCGACACAAGGCAAGCCGCCCGGCATCGGGCGGCTGCTTTGGCGCGGTCACGCGTGGGAGCCAACACATTGGCGCCGAGCATCCCCATGAAAGCCTTGCTGATCGCATCATTGTTCGTGACCGCCTTTATCGCGCCTTGTTGGGCCAAGGATCCGGCGTGCAACGGGCCGGAATTTCAGACCTTCCGGACTGACTTCGAAGGCGCGGCGAATGCGAACGACAAGAGCCGCATCGTCAAGCTGATCGCTTTTCCCGTCGAGTTCTGGTCGGCGGAAGGCAAGCACGACGTTCAGAGCGGCCCGGTCAAGAGCGAGGCAGAATTCCTGCAACGCTACGACACGCTGTTCACGCCCTTCATGCGCAAGCATGTGCACACCGCAAAGCTCCTGTCGCTGCCCGACAGCCGCTGCGCGCTGACCTGGCATGATGCGAATTCCGAGTTCACGTTCGAATTCCGCTATGTCCCCGACGCCGGATTCAGGGCGATCGGATATGAGGTCGGGGCGTATTAGGTCCCGCGGCGCGCCCATGACGACATCGACGAGGATCGCACAGTACGATCGGCGCGCAGGCACTAGCGCTCTTGCAGTGGCTTGACGTTCATTGCAAGTTACAAGTGTAGGTGTAAGACGTTACGCCATTGGGGCGAATGTGGGTGCGCGATGATCGTAGGTGGCCGTTTATCAACTGTTGTCGTACCTAGCGATGCGCTGGAAGCGGCTAGCAACCCCGAGAAGGCTTACTATCTGACCTGTGCTATCGTCGATTTCGTCAACGCAATTCAACGTGTCGGCATCTACGCGCGGCATGAAATGCCGGCTGTGGCCATGCAGGCATATCACGCCGACTATTATCTCGCTCAGGTCAACAACGGTGGTCATAGCCAGTTCATCGGCAACACGGGCGCCAACCAGCTTCCAACGACATCTGAAGATGCGCTCGCGGCACTGAAGGCGATGGGAGCGAGCGCGCAACACTAGATATTGCAAGAAATGGTGGCGTGGGTGGAAGCAAACCCCGGCGAGGCTGCAGCGCAGAACGGATTCTCCGAGCGCGCCGCAACCCTCGATGAACTTGATAGAGCGCTTCTACGAGGCGGAGCGACAGCAGCCGATGACCACGCTCGCGGCCCGATGGATCGCGGGCTGGCCGGAATTGCGCGCCGTAAAACGCGAGCAGTACGCTTCCGAAATCGATCGGCTTGCCCAACTCCAACCACATCTGACGCCGCGCCGGATTTGGCAAAGCGTGCATCAGATTCGCGTCCAGATGACTGATCGCCTGCAAATCACGATCGCCGCGGCATGCGGAGCAGCGGCGGAGCTCAAACTCGGGGTCGGGGCGGGCAGCTACATGGACGTGGAGGGCCAGCAATGCATGGCCTTCAGTGTCAGCACCGACAAGGGATCGCGGATATGCGTCTTTGAAGAAACGGGGGGACGACTCTATGAATACCTCGTGCGCAGTCCGATTCCGAAGCTCGAGGATGTGAAGCTTGAGAATTTGAAGACTTTCCAGCCGCCAGTTGTCGGTGCGCGACTATCTGTCGTGGGCGCGGACACTGTCGGGAATTTCTCTAGGGTTGCGGAGCAAAACCTGGCCGCCGAAGCCATCGATTTGCTCCTGCGAAGGTCGGATCTAGGTCCAGCCGCGATGATCACGGCAGTTGAGGTGGGCGATGAATGGGCGGCATGGTGCGCAGTCACCGGAACGACCGCCACTATGATTGCGACTCTCCGCGACCGCGCCGACATCGTCGGATCAGACGGCAAAGCCGCGCTCACCGTAACGCGCGCCGAAATCGAGCGCCATGCGGCAGAGGCGGCCGCTGGCCGCGACAGCATTCAGACCTCCGCATGATGCATTTTCGCGGCGACGCCGCACCATTTTGGCGATCGAGGGGGCCTCGCCATCTTGACGCCGTCCCCGCGCCATGGTGTGTAGTTCCCCCATGAGCACCGCCGTCCGCCCATCCCGTCTTTGGTGGCGCACCTCCTAAAGAGGTGGCCGGTGCGATTTCATTTTCCCAAATCGTCGAAGGTCGCCAACGCAGAGCGGCGGCCTGATCGTTTGTCCTGTGTGGCGTTCCCTCGGCAAGTCTCGTAAGAGGAGCCCAAGAGGATCACATGAACAGGACAGTCTTTGCCCTTCCGGCCAGAAGCGACTATGTGACCCGCGCGGGTCTCGCGATCACGCGCGTGGCGGAGCAATTCAGTGGCGGCGCCAGCCGGCTCGACGATCTCGTCAACCTGCTCGACCGTCGCCGCGGTGTGGTGCTGTCGTCGGGCACCACCGTGCCCGGCCGCTACGAGAGTTTTGACCTCGGCTTCTCCGATCCGCCGCTCAAGCTCGAAACATCAGGCGTCAATTTCCAGCTCGAAGCGCTGAACCAGCGCGGCCAGGTGCTGATCGCCTTCCTCGCCGATGTCCTGCGCGAGCCCTGCGTGGTGATCTCCGAGAAGACGGCCTCGCGGCTTGCCGGCCACATCATCCGCGGAGATGCGCCGGTCGAGGAGGACCAGCGCACGCGGCGCGCCAGCGTGATGTCGCTGGTGCGCGATCTCGTCAGCGCCTTCTCCGCCAATGATGACGGGCTGCTCGGCCTGTTCGGGGCGTTCGCCTACGACCTCGTCTTCCAGATCGAGGATCTCGTGCAGAAGCGCCCGCGTGAAAAGGACCAGCGCGACATCGTGCTCTATGTGCCCGATCGCCTGCTCGCCTATGACCGCGCCACCGGCCGTGGCGTGGTGCTGAGCTACGACTTCACTTGGAAGGGCAAATCGACCGAAGGTCTGCCGCGCGAGACCGCGGACAGCCCGTATCTCAAGACGCCGCGGCAGGGCTTTGCCGATCATGCGCCCGGCGAATATCAGGCGACGGTCGAGACCGCGCGCGCGGCCTTTGCCCGCGGCGATCTCTTCGAGGCCGTGCCGGGACAGCTCTTCGCCGAGCCCTGCGAGCGCTCGCCTGCGGAAGTGTTCCAGCGTCTCTGCGTCATCAACCCGTCGCCCTACGGCGCGCTGATGAATCTCGGCGACGGCGAGTTTCTCGTGTCGGCTTCGCCGGAGATGTTCGTGCGCTCTGATGGCCGTCGCGTAGAGACCTGCCCCATCTCGGGCACCATCGCGCGCGGCACGGATGCGATCGGCGATGCCGAGCAGATCCGCCAGCTCCTGAACTCGGAGAAGGACGAGTTCGAGCTCAACATGTGCACCGACGTCGATCGTAACGACAAGGCGCGCGTCTGCGTGCCCGGCACCATCAAGGTGCTGGCGCGGCGGCAGATCGAGACCTACTCAAAACTTTTTCACACCGTCGACCACGTCGAAGGCATGTTGCGTCCCGGCTTCGACGCGCTCGATGCATTCCTCACCCATGCCTGGGCCGTCACCGTCACCGGCGCTCCGAAGCTCTGGGCGATGCAGTTCGTCGAGGATCACGAGCGCTCGCCGCGCCGCTGGTATGCGGGTGCGATCGGCGCGGTGAATTTCGACGGCAGCATCAACACCGGCCTGACCATTC
Source organism: Bradyrhizobium sp. UFLA05-108 (assembly GCF_059803455.1). Classification (NCBI taxonomy): domain Bacteria; kingdom Pseudomonadati; phylum Pseudomonadota; class Alphaproteobacteria; order Hyphomicrobiales; family Nitrobacteraceae; genus Bradyrhizobium; species Bradyrhizobium sp. UFLA05-108. The sequence continues at coordinate 58,294 of NZ_JBANAZ010000023.1, forward strand.
GTACCATCCGCATGAAGGATGGGCTTGCCGAGGTGCGTGTCGGCGCGACCTGCCTGTTCGACTCCGATCCGGCCGCTGAAGACCGCGAGTGCCAGGTGAAGGCCGCCGCCCTGTTCCAGGCGCTGCGCGGCGATCCGCCAAAGCCTTTGTCGACCTTCGCGCCCGATGCGACCGGCTCGGGCAAGAACGTGCTGCTGATCGACCATGACGACAGTTTCGTGCACATGCTCGCCGACTATTTCCGCCAGGTCGGCGCCAGCGTCACCGTGGTCCGCTATGTGCATGCGCTCGACATGCTCAAGCAGAAGACATGGGATTTGCTGGTGTTGTCGCCCGGACCAGGCCGCCCGGAGGATTTCGGGATCAAAAAGACCATCGACGCGGCGCTTCAGAAGAAGCTGCCGGTGTTCGGCGTCTGCCTCGGGGTGCAGGCAATCGGCGAATATTTTGGCGGCGAGCTCGGGCAACTGACGTATCCCGCCCACGGCCGGCCCTCGCGGGTGCAGGTGCGGGGTGGGCGCCTGATGCGCAACCTTCCGAATGAGATCGTGATCGGCCGCTATCATTCGCTGTATGTTGAGCGCGACAGCATGCCGGAAGTTCTGTCGGTCACGGCGAGCACCGAGGACGGCGTCGCCATGGCCCTCGAGCACAAGACGTTGCCGGTCGCCGGCGTGCAGTTCCATCCGGAGTCGCTGATGTCGCTCGGCGGCGAGGTGGGTTTACGAATTGTCGAGAACGCATTCCGGCTGAGTGCGGGCGTCGATTGAGAGGCACCAATGACTTTTGACTACGATCTGAAGGCGAGCGTTCGAACGATCCCCGACTATCCCAAGCCCGGGATCATGTTCCGCGACATCACCACGCTCCTGGCCGATGCGCGCGCGTTCCGCCGCGCGGTCGACGAGCTCGTGCATCCCTGGGCCGGTAACAAGATCGACAAGGTCGCCGGCATGGAGGCGCGCGGCTTCATCCTCGGCGGCGCGGTGGCGCATCAGCTCTCGGCCGGGTTCGTACCGATCCGCAAGAAAGGCAAGCTGCCACACACCACGGTGCGCATCGCCTATTCGCTGGAGTACGGCATCGACGAGATGGAGATGCATGTGGATGCGGTCGCGCCCGGCGAGCGCGTCATCCTGGTCGACGACCTCATCGCCACCGGGGGCACCGCCGAGGGCGCGGTGAAGCTGCTCAGGCAGATCGGCGCCAACGTGGTCGCGGCCTGCTTCATCGTCGACCTGCCGGAGCTCGGCGGCGCTGCCAAGCTGCGCGCCATGGACGTGCCCGTGCGTACCCTGATGACGTTCGAGGGGCATTGAATAGAGCCGCGTAGGAGATGCGCTCCCTCTTCCGCACGCGGGAGAGGTGAAGGAGCCCGCGGCAAGCGCTGGCCTTAGATCGCCTCGGCCTTCAGCTCCGACAGCCAATGTAGCATGCGCTCCTTCAGCAGCGCGTCGCGGACATAGCTCACGTCCTCCTCGTCCAGCCGCTCGCATTCGGCGAACCTGATGCCCGCGGCGCCATGCGCGTTCCATGCCGCCTGAAGGGAGCGGCAGGGATGTCCGCCCTGGCGCAGCGTGAACCAGATCCGGTTGGGGACCTTCTCCAGATCGAGTGCCTGGCCGACCCAGGCTTCGCCTGTCGCCGCGCAGCGGACGACGTAGATGCCGCCGGCGGCCTTGCGCTCCTTGTAGGCGGCAATCGCGGCCTTTCGGTCGATGCTCATTGGCTCGGTCTCGCGGGGAATGGTGTCGCGCGAGGTCATACAAGCCGCTAGGCGATCAGTCAATATTACCCGGGTAAAATAATTAAGAACTCTGCAGAATCAGGCTGAGCTCGAGCTCCCGGAAGGCGAGATAGTTCCGCCGGATCCACTGGTGCAATTCGGTCGACGAGTCCTTCTCCTGGCGCAGATAGCCGGTGAAGGAGAAGTTGAGCCGGTCGATATAGGTCTTCAGGAAGCCCGGCAGCGCCGGCAGACGGAACAGCCGTCCGCCGGCCATGGCAGACGGCAGCTCGCCGCGGACGACATATTCGTTGTCCACGGTGATCAGGCTGATCCGCGGGATCTGCTGGCGCAGCATTTCATGCGCGCGGCTCGACACGCGGTCGGTGTCGGCGACGAACAGGATCATCGGCGCCACGTGGCGGCGGGCGGCTTCCTTCAACAAGCCGATCTCGTCGGTCATCTTGAAGAATTCATCGAAGGCGTGGAAGCCGAGGTCGATCACCTTGCCGAGGCCGTCATCGACGATGACGCGGTCCATGAGCTGCATCTTGCCGTAGGTGTCGATGACGTCGGCCGTCTCGGTGACCTTCGGCAGATAGTCGAGCAGTGACGGTTCCTTCAGATTGACGTCGAAGGCGGCGACATCGCCGTTCTTGAGCAGCAGGAACTCGGTCAGCAAGCGCGCAAGCAGCGTCTTGCCGACCTGCGGTCGGGGGGAGCAGATGATGTAGACGGGCGTGGCGGCCATTGGCAGCTATATCAGGCGGGTTCGGCGCCCAATCCAGCCGCATCCGCAGCTTGCCCGCAACTATTTTTCGCTGCTGCGGGCGGTTGGCTTGGAGCCCACGATGTCGGTCAGCCGGATGCGGTCATACTCGCTCCAGACGTTCGCCAGCCAGTGCCGGACATAGCCGCGCAGTACGAACGAATAGTTCGCGGCCTCGTCGTGGATGCCCTTGTTGGCGACGAATTTCAGGAACGGAACGGACGAAACCTCGACCTGCTCATAGGCCATTTCGTTGAGCTTGGGGATGGTCAGCTCGGTCGCATCCTTGATGCGGTGGAAGTAGGAGTTGTAGGTCGCCTGGTCCCACTGGAAGAACTGGGTGTCGTTGATGAAATTCTTCACCAGGAAATATTTTGCGCCGGTCATGAAGCCTGCGGTCTCTGCGATCTCCTCCAGCGAGGCGATCGAGGGCCCGAGGATGTGGAACACGGCGAAGGTGATCTGGCCGGCCTTGGCGGCGTCGAGGAAGCCGATGTCGCGCAGCGAAGCCAGCGCCGGTGAGAGCAGGCCGGCGCGGACGTCGATCACGGTCACCGACGGGCTCACCGCGTTGAGCGTGTCGAAGATCTTCATCTGATCGGCCGTCGTCGTCATGTCGACGATCTCGGTGATGTCAGGGTGGAAGCGCTTCAGGGTTCCGCGCGGCGACTCCGTGTCGAACGCGCGGGTCGGCACGTTGTTGGCGGAAAAATAATCGAGCAAGGTGCGCGATACCGTGGTCTTGCCGACCCCACCCTTGTCCGCGCCCACCACAACCACTGCCGGCTTTGCCATTGACGTCCCCTAAACGCGCGCCCCCGATCGCGATGCACGATCGGTCAGGTCCCAAATCGACTTTCCCAGCCGACTTGCCCAAGTCTGCTGTTGGGCGCGAACATGGCAGAAACAAGGGAGAATTCAATTCCTCCGGACCTCGTTGCAGCAATTCCCGCGGTTTTTCCCAATCGCACCAAAATCCCTCCGCATCCAGCCTCGTGGCGCGGCAAATTGTGCGATCAATGATGGCCCCAGGGTCCCATTGGATTGCCGACCGGGGTTCCGGGGCGGCTCGGCACGGTGGCATCGGCCGGCGTGCCAGAATCGGTCCACGGGCCGGTGGGCACCGCCGGCGGGATGTCCTGCCGTTCCGCCTGCGTTCCCGATTCCTCGGATTCGTCCGAGGGCGGCGGCAGCGGGCCCGGATCATGGCCACCGGCAAAATTGACCAGCGCCTTGATCCGCGAGTCGACCGAGGGGTGGGTCGCAAACAGGTCGGCGAAGCCCTCGCGGGGATTGTCGACGCAGAGCTCCATCACGGCAGAGGTCGCGCCCGGCAGCTCGCCGCGGCCGTCGATCTTGCGCAGCGCCGAGATCATCGCGTCGGGATTCTTGGTGAGCTCGACCGAGCCGGCATCGGCCAGGAATTCGCGCGAACGCGACAGCGCGAGCTTGACCACCTGCGACACCAGCCAGGCCACCACGATCAGCACGACCGCGATGATGACGACCACCACCGCGCCGCCGCCCGAGCTCTTGCTGTCGCTTGATGACGAGGACGATCGCGACGAGGAGGACGAACCCGACGACCACGAGCCGCCGGAACCGGAGCTCCAGCTGAAGCTCGTGAACATGCGGAAGAACAATTCGCCGAAGAAGCCGACCACGCCGGCGATGATGACGGCGACCACCATCAGCTGCACGTCGCCGTTCCTGATGTGGGTCAGCTCGTGGCCCAGCACCGCCTCGATCTCCTGGTCGTTCAGGGCTTTCATCAGACCCGTGGTGACGGTGATCGCATATTGCCGCGGGTTGAGGCCGGTCGCGAACGCGTTCAGCGCCGGGCTCTCCATGATCTTCAGCTTCGGCATGGTGATGCCACGCGAGATGCAGAGATTTTCGAGGAGATTGTAGAGCCGCGGCTCTTCCTGTCTTGTCACGTCGTGGCCGCCGGTGACGGCATCGATCATCGACTGGTGGAAGAAATAGGCGATCACGATCCAGGCGATCGCCGCGGCGGTCGCGAAGGGCGATGCCTTGATCAGGTCGGAGAGAGCGTGGGTCAGATAATAGGCGACGGACTGATTGCCGTTGATGACGACTTCGGCGATCAGCGCGCCGGCATAGACCAGCACGTAGAACAGCAGGAACAGGCCCGCGAGCAGCACCATCGAACGAAACCTGTTCGAGGCGATATGCGTGTAGAGACCATACGCGGCCATGGCGCGCTGTCCTGCCGGTCTATCGTTTCAGATCAGAACTTGACCTGTGGCGCCGCCTCGACCTCGGTGCGGCTCGCGCCGAGATCGAAGAACTCCTTGCGCGTGAAGCCGAACATGCCGGCGAACAAGGCGGCGGGCATCTGCTGGATGCCGGTGTTGTATTCCTGGACCGCGTTGTTGAAGAAACGGCGGCTCGCCGCGATCTTGTTTTCGAGGTCCGAGAGCTCGCTCGCGAGCTGCTGGAAATTGGCGTTGGCCTTGAGGTCGGGATAGGCCTCCGACAGCGCGATCAGCCGGCCGAGCGCGCCGGAGAGCTGGTTCTCGGCCGCGGACACCTGCGCCGGTCCCTGCGCCGACATTGCCGAATTGCGCGCCTTGATCACGTCGTCGAGCGTGCCGCGCTCATGCGCCGCGTAGCCTTTCACGGTCTCGACCAGGTTCGGGATCAGGTCATGCCGCTGCTTGAGCTGCACGTCGATGTCGGCAAAGGCCTGGCCCACACGCTGGCTCAGCGCCACCAGGCGGTTGTAGGCGCCGAAGGCGAACAGCACGAGGACGACGATGACGCCGAGAACGATCCAGCCGGTCGACATGGAGAACTCCTGAAGGGGAAGAAGGCGGATAGCGTAGACCAAAACGACGCCGGGCGGCAGGCCGGCGCGCAAGGCAGGCAAAAGGCAAGTAAGGCTTGGTCGGGCGCAAGCCTATTCCAGTTCAAGAGAAAAGCACTGATCGAGGTTAACTTTCGGCCATGACGGCGTCGCCCCAACGCCAGCGGCGGGCACCCGCATAGGCCGCCTTGTCCCGGCGCGGCACCTTCGCGAGCTCGGCGCCTTGCTCGGTGCAGAGCTTGGCCGTGATCTCGGCCTTGCCGACATCAGGCTCTGCCAGCACGCGTGCAAAGCGCGCGGCGACAGGCGCGCGGGTCAGCGCCACATAAATGAACTTCTCGTCCTCGAAGGGGACCTCGGCGCCCTTGAGCTGCCGGTGCGCCTGTGAGCGCGGCAGGCGCTGGGCAAAATGGCACCAGTCGGGCGGTGTGAGCGGGCAGGGTTTGTCGTGCGGGCAGGGCGCCGCGACATGCGCGCCTGATGCAATCAACTGCTGACGCAGCGCAAGGATACGTGCGTAGCCGGCTGGCGTGCCGGGCTCGATCACGACGAGGGCGTGCCGGGCTTTCGCCCACATCGCGTCAGCGAGCGCGCGCTGGTCGTGCTCGCCGAGCTCACCGATCAAATAACTCGCGATGACGAGATCGGTGGGCGTGGCCCCCGCGAGGTTCGCGGCGGCGTCGCCCGGCAAATAGCTGATGTCAGCCAGTCGCGTGCTGTCACGCGCAAGCTCGAGCGCCAGGCTGCTCAACGTGCGATTCGCGTCGAGCAGGGTGAAGGATTGCAGCGAGGCAAAAGCTTCCGCGGCCGCCCAGCTCGCGGTGCCCGGCCCTGCGCCGACATCGAGCAGGCTCTCGGGAGCAAGCTCCGGCACGATCATGGTGAGCGCATTCAGGCTTGCAGCGACGGCGGCATAGGTCGCCGGCATGCGAGCGAGCGCATAGGCGAGTGCATCAGCTTCGGATTTGATGGCGGCGGAGCCACCGCCAGCGCGATAGGTGTTCGAGATGCGCCCGGCCCGCTGCGCGGCGTCAGTGCGGGAAAAGCCCACGAGCTTGGCGTCAAGCGCGGCTTTGAGCTCGGCAGGAAGGGTAGGGGAAATCATCATCCATCGTCATGCCCCGCGCAGGCGGGGCATCCAGTACTCCGAGACAGCGCCGTTCAACCGAGAGGCCGCGGCGTACTGGATCATCCGCTTTCGCGGATGATGACGTCAATGGGTGTGGAACGACTGCCGCTTCACGCCACGTTCTGGTCGAGAATGTCCACCGCCTCTGCCAGGCTCACCGACACGAGCTGCGAGACGCCGCGCTCGGCCATGGTGACGCCGAACAACCGGTTCATTCGCGCCATGGTGATCGGATTGTGCGTGATGATGATGAAGCGTGTGTCGGTCGAGCTGGTCATCTCGTGCAGGAGGTTGCAGTACCGTTCGACGTTGTGGTCGTCCAGCGGCGCGTCGACTTCGTCCAGCACGCAGATCGGCGAGGGGTTGGTGAGGAACACCGCGAAGATGAGCGCCATCGCGGTCAGCGCCTGCTCGCCGCCCGACAGCAGCGACAGCGTCTGAGGTTTCTTGCCCGGGGGCTTTGCGATGATCTCGAGACCGGCTTCCAGCGGATCATCGCTCTCGATGAGGTGCAGAGCCGCCTCACCGCCGCCGAACAGTTCGACGAACAGGCGCTTGAAGTGGTTGTTGACGACCTCGAACGAGGTCAACAGCCGCTCGCGGGCCTCCTTGTTGAGGCTCTGGATGCCCTGGCGCAGCCGCTTGATGGCTTCGACGAGGTCGTCGCGCTCGGTGGTGAGGCCGGTGTGCTGGGTCTCGACCTCCTTGAGCTCTTCCTCGGCGCGCAGGTTCACCGCACCGAGGCGCTCGCGGTCGCGGCGCATCTTTTCGAGGTCCTCCTCGATCTCGTGCAGCGGCGGCAGCTCCGCGCCGGGTTCGATCTCGGCAAGGCCGGCGACGGCCTGCGGCTCGACCTCCAGCATGTCGCGGATTTCGCGCTCGATGTCTTCCAGACGGCGCCGCGCGCCTTCCATGCGCTCCTCGGCACGCGCGGTCGCTTCGCGGGCGCTCGACAAGGCTTCGAGCGTCAGCTTTGCGACACGATCGGTCTCGGCCATGGCGGTTTCGGCCTCGGCGAGCGCGTCGGCGGCCACGCGGCGGTCGTTCTCGGCGTATTCGATCTCGTTGATCAGCGCGCTGCGCTTCTCGGCGAACACGGCAGGCGCATTCTCGAGATCGCCGCGCTCGACCGAGACCTCGGTGATGCGAGCCTGGATGGTGTCGATGTGGGAGGCCGCGCTTTCCTTGCGGTTCTGCCATTCGGTGCGCTCGGCGAGGATCGCCTGCACGCGACGATCGGCGAGCTCGGCCTCGCGCGCCAGCGCCTGTGCCTCGGCACGGACCTGGGCGGCCATGCGGCGCTGGCCCTCGATGTCGCTGCGCACGGCCGCGAGCCGCACTTCGGTGTCTTCGCTCGACGGCAGCTCGGAGATCGCGGCTGCCGCGTATTCATGCGCAGCCTCGGCCTCGGCGCGGTCGGCGGCGAGGCGGCTGTGCGCCTCCGACAGCGCCGACTTGCGCGCGGCGTGACGGTTGATCTCGCGCTCGGCGGTGGCATGGCGCTCGCGGGCGGCATTGAGCTCGCGCTGCGCTGCGCGCCAGGCCTCACGTGTGGCGCCTTCGGTGCTGGCGGCCATCTGCAATTGGCCTTCCGCGTTCTCCAGCGCCTGGCGCTTGATCTGCGCGTCGATGCGGGCCTGCTCCAGCTCGTTCTCGATGTCGACGAGGCGGGCGCGTTCGGCGAGCCGTCGCGCGGCGCCAGTCGGCGCGTGAGCTGCAGCGACAAAACCGTCCCAGCGCCAGACGTCGCCTTCGGGCGAGACCAGGCGCTGGCCGGTCTTGAGCTGCGAGACGAGCTCTGCGCCGCGTTCGCGCGGCACGACGCCGATCTGCGCCAGTCGGCGCGAAAGCTCGATCGGCGCCTGCACGTGATTGGCGAGCGGCACGACGCCCTCGGGGAGCGCCGGATCGCCTTCCGTGACGCCGGCATTGGTCCAGCGCATCGGCGCGGAGGGATCGACGGGCGCATCGAGGTCGTCGCCGAGCGCAGCGCCGATCGCCTTTTCAAAACCCTTGTCGACGGTGATGCCGTCGATGATCGGCGGCCACAGATTCTTGGTCTCGCCGTTGACGATCTTGGAGATCGTGCGCGCCTCGGTTTCAAGACGCTGCACGCGCTTGTCGGCTTCGTTCAGCGGCGAGCGCGAGGATTCCAGCGTCTGGCGAGCCGCGACATGCGCGGCTTCGCTGTCCTGCGCCGCGGCCTCGGAGGCTGCCAGCGTCTGCTCGGCATTCTCGACGGCAGCGGTCAGCTCGTCGAGATCACCGAAGCCGCCGGTCTCCTCCGCAAGCTTCTGCTCTTCCGCTGCGACATTCGCGATCTCCTGGTCGAGCCGCGCGAGCTTGTCGCGGTGGGTGCGGACATTGGCTTCGAGTTGATTGCGCTTGGCGGTGAGGTCGGCAAGCGCCGTGGTCAGCTCGGAGAACTGCTGTTCGGTCTCGGTGAGCGTCGCCTCGGCCTCGGACACGCGCTCATCGACACCGGAGCACTTCTCGACGCGCGACTTGATTTCTTCCTTCAGCTCCAGATCCTCGGCGTCGAGCCGATGAAGCGCCACGTCGGCATCCATGGTCTGCTGCTGCGCGCGGGCGATGTCGCCCTCGAACTGAGCCAGTCGGCGCTCGAGCTCGGTAACGCGATCCTTTGCGCGCACTTCCTCGCGATCGAGCAGCTCGCGTGCATTGGTCAGCCGTTGCAGGCCTGCCGCGGCGCGCGCTTCGGCATCACGCAGCGCCGGCATCCCGGCGGCGCGGATCGCCTGGATGCGGGCGGCTTCGGCCTGGTGCTGGGTGCGCTCGGCCATCTCGCGAACCGCGAGATCATGGGTGTGGCCGGACTCATTGACCTCGGCATGGGCGCCGACCCAGCGGAGATGGAATAGCGTGGCCTCGGCCTTGCGCACCTTGGCTGCGACCTCGCGATAGCGCACGGCCTGGCGGGCCTGCTTCTTCAGGCCTTCCATCTGACCGGAGAGCTGGCCGATCACGTCCTCGACGCGGGTGAGGTTGGTTTCGGCCGCCTTCAGCCGCAGCTCGGCCTCGTGGCGGCGGGCGTGCAGGCCGGCAACGCCGGCGGCATCCTCGAGCACGCGGCGGCGCTGCTCGGGTTTGGCCTGGATGATCTCGCCGATCTTGCCCTGGTGGACGAGGGCCGGCGAGCGCGCGCCGGTGGCGGCATCGGCAAAGAGGATCTGCACGTCGCGGGCGCGCACGTCGCGGCCGTTGATGCGATAGACCGAGCCCGCCTCACGCTCGATGCGGCGGGAGATTTCGAGAAGCTGGCTGTCGTTCATCGCCGCCGGCGCGGTGCGATCGGCATTGTCGATCGTCATCGTCACTTCGGCGTGGTTGCGCGCGGGGCGATTGCCGGAGCCTGCGAAGATCACCGCGTCCATGTCGGCGGCGCGCAGCGATTTGTGCGAGGTTTCACCCATCGCCCAGCGCAGCGCTTCGACCAGGTTCGACTTGCCGCAGCCGTTCGGTCCGACGACGCCGGTGAGGCCCGCTTCGATCACGAAGTCGGTGGGCTCGACGAAGGACTTGAAGCCATGAAGGCGCAGGCGGGTGATCTTCATAAAACACGCTTCTCTGTTGGCAGGACGCGAATCTCCCTGCCGTGACAATACCATAGAAGGCAAATGTCGGGGTCCGGATGAGTCGCTTGATGCGGCTCATGCGGCTGGACAATGGCCGCGCCGGCGCGTCAGGGCAACCGGCGAAAGCCGCTTTTCACAAGGGATTTGAGGCTTCGCAGGTCGCGAATCAGGATCAAAACGTGAAGATCAGCTCTTCAACAGGGGGCATGATTTTCGGCAGGTGTGTCGGCATTTATCAACAGCAAACAAAGCTTTGGGCGTTGGTCGGGCAGGGGAGTTAGAGCGCTCGGCAAACGAGCCATTGCCCGCGCCGGAGTTGGTCCTGACGTGACGATCCAGCTATTTGCCAAGCCTTCGGGTTGCATCGCCGCTCAGGTGGCCTTTTCCTTGAGGTCAAAATCCATTGTCCAGGTCGACTTGCCTGGCTGCTTCCGGAATATCCAGATCGTCAGAGTTGAGCCGGTTGGAATGACGATACTGTCGCCCTCGAACATCGTGAACTGCCGGATATTGTTTTCTGTCGCCCAGATTGAGTGAGAATAGACGTCCTTGCTGCTTGTTTTGGTGCAGCTCAGAACCCCTCCATTCTGAACAGCGCACGTGATCGTTTGGCTCACGGAAGAGTCCATATGGATGGTGGTCATCTGGCATTCTCCAAAAAAAGATATGAATGAACGCCCTCATGCTCTCGCAGGTTGTGATTGTGGTCAAGGAACAATCTCTGACGCGGCTTCGCTTACATCCTTGACGGGAGCGGACAACCAATTTCCGAGGGGGTGGTCGGCTTGGCTCTACGTTGTCTGCCGCGCCACAACTCGGCTCTTTGCCTACCTCCGAACCACCAGACGGGCTTCTTCACTACCTCACGGAGCAGCAAGAGGCCCATCTGCCCGCCCGCAGCGCATCTCGGTTCGGAAGACGTGATTTTGCAAGTACTTCCAGTCCAATGCCAAAGCTTCGCTTTCTCGATGGACCGCGCTGCTCGGATATGTACTGAAGAAATTCACGTAACTGTCGGCAACTCGTGGCTTAACTAGTTTGGTTGCGACGTCGCTATCGCAAGGCGCCACGCAAGCTCGGCTCGCGTCTCGGAAATCGGGGGCGAAGCCAGATCAGCTCTTCAACAGCGGATTGATCTTCTTCGCGAATTCCTCGAACGAGGCCTCGCCCTTGATCTTCTCGCCGTTGATGAAGAAGGTCGGCGTCGAATCGACCTTCAGAACCTCGCTCGCATATTTCTGGTCGGCGGCGATCTTGTCGAGCAATGCCTGGTCCTTCAGGCAGGCCTCGACCTGGCTCTGCGAGAGGCCCGCCTGCTTGCCGATCCGCGCGAGCGTCTCCGTGGTGTTCTTCGTCACCCAGTCGGCCTGCGAGCGGAACAACATGTCGGTGACGGCGAAAAATTTCGGCGCGTCGCCATTGGCGATGCAGCGCGCCAGCATCGAGCCGGCGGCGGCCTTGATGTCGAGCGGGAACTCGCGGAAGATGTAGCGCACCTTGCCGGTGTCGATGAATTCTTTCTTGATCTTCGGGAACACCTGCTCGTTGAAGGCCGCGCAGTGCGGGCAGGTCATCGAGGCGAATTCGGTGATGGTGACGGCGGCGTTGTCCGGACCGAGCGCCATGTCGGGCAGCGACACCGGTTTGGCGACGTCGGAGGCGCTCTGCGCCATGGCCTCGGTGATGAGCCGCAGTGGCGACAACCCGGCGGCCACGGCAAGTCCGGTCAGCGAAAGCATCGTGGTGAAGACGCGGCGGGTGATCATCAAAGGTCCAACTCCCGAAATTGGCGTGGGCACGCCCAAAGTTCGCCGATTGAGCGGCCTGTCGCTAGCTTGAAACCGCAATGGAGGCAATGGCGGGCCGCAACAACGGCTCCAGATTAGCGGCGGAATGAGGCTCAATTTCGCTTGATTGCAGCGCCCAGTCGCGCCAGCGCGTCCCGCAATTGTTCATCTTCGATATTGCCGAGGGTCTCGGCCACCTTGGCCACCGCCCCGGCATCGGGTGGGCGGGGCCGGGCCGGGCGGCCGCGGCTCGACAGCGGGGCCTGGCGGAAGGCGAGCTTGCCGACCGCGTTCCAGCCGAAGAAGCGGTTGACCCGCTCCAGGATGACGTCGGCGGAGTGCTGGATCTCCAGCGCCATCGGCCCCTCGACCCGCAGCACCAGCGTCGCTGGTTCCTGTGGCTGGCCCTCGACCGGCCGCGGCCATTGCATCTTCAACGGCTCCGCATGCGTGGCGATCTCGGAGCCGGCGATCTCGCCCCACCGCGTTACCAATTCGCGCGCGGCAAAGCCCTGCTTGGCATAGGCCTCGGCAAAGACGTCGTTGAGCAGGATCGACAGCGGCTTTGCGCTGATGGGACCGGGTTTGGACATGGCTGCCTTATATCATCATATCATCGTGCGACGCTGACCAGAAATTATCCGGCGTCATGCCGGGCCGAGCCCCGGCCATCCACGTCGTGCCGTGAAGAAAGGCGTGGATGCCCGCGACAAGCGTGGGCATGACGTGGAGAGTTCGGTGCGACGTCGATACAGTGTCAGCATGAGCCCCACACCCGCCCTGAAGGCGAAATCGGAACCAGTTCGGCCGGAAGTCTCCGCGCGTCCTTTGGCGCTGCTCCAATGGTACGACCGCCATCGCCGCCGGCTGCCATGGCGCGCGGCGGCGGGCGAGACGCCGGATGCGTACCGAGTCTGGCTGTCGGAGATCATGCTCCAGCAGACCACCGTCAAGGCGGTCGGGCCCTATTTCGCAAAATTCGTCGCGCGGTGGCCTGATGTCACGGCGCTCGGCCACGCCTCGCAGGACGACGTGCTTCGGATGTGGGCCGGGCTCGGCTACTATTCGCGGGCTCGCAATCTCCATGCTTGCGCGGTCGCGGTGGCGCGCGAGCATGGCGGCATTTTTCCAAATACCGAAGAGGGCCTGCGCGCATTGCCGGGGATCGGGCCTTACACGGCGGCGGCGATCGCGGCGATCGCTTTCGACCGCCGCACCATGCCGGTCGATGGTAACATCGAGCGGGTGGTGTCGCGGCTGTTCGCAGTCGAAGAGGAATTGCCGCAGGCAAAACCGCTGATCCAGCAATTGGCGGCGACGCTGCTCGCGGATTCCCGCGCGGACGACGGGAAGTCTCGCGCCGGCGACAGCGCGCAGGCGCTGATGGATCTGGGCTCCTCGATCTGCACGCCGAAGAAGCCTGCGTGTTCGCTGTGTCCGTTGAACGAGGATTGCGTCGCGCGGGTGCAAGGCACGCAGGAGACGTTTCCACGCAAAGCGCCGAAGAAGAGCGGCACGCTGCGCCGCGGCGCGGCCTTCGTTGTCGTTCGCGGCGATGAGCTGCTGGTCCGCTCGCGGTCCGAAAAGGGCCTGCTCGGCGGCATGACCGAGGTGCCGGGCTCGGACTGGCTCGCCGGGCAGGAGGACAAGGCTGCGCGTGCGCAGGCGCCTGAGATCAAGGGCCTCACCCGCTGGCAGCGCAAGCTGGGCGTGGTCACCCATGTGTTCACGCATTTCCCGCTGGAGCTCGTGGTCTACACCGCCGAGGTCGACAGCCGCACCCGCGCGCCAGGGGGCATGCGCTGGGTTCCGATCGCAACCCTTGCCAATGAGGCGCTGCCCAACGTCATGCGCAAGGTGATCGCGCACGGGCTGGATCTCTAGCTCCGCGCGCACTCCTGACAGGATGCTGGCAGCAGCGCTGCGGTATCGCGAAGCTAGATGGAGGCTCCCGATGGTCATGACCGCGCTCGACGATTTCAACATGCCACCCTGTGCCAAGCTCCTGGGCTGGCGCCTCTTGGACGCCCGGCCCGAGCAGGGCTGGATCAAGCTTGGCTTCGAGGGCAAGCCGGAGTTCTGCAATCCTGCCGGCTTCATCCAGGGCGGCCTGCTCTCGGCGATGCTCGACGATACGATGGGTCCGGCGGTGTTCGTGATGAGCGAGGGGAGGCTTTACACCACCACAATCAGCATGACCGTGAATTTTCTCGCTCCGGCCAGGCCCGGCCCGATCATTGCCGAAGCCAAGGTGACGCAGCTCGGCAAGACGATCGCGTTCGTCGAAGGCAAGCTGATGACCGAGGACGGCACGCTGCTCGCAACCGCCAGCGCGACCGAACGGCTGCTCGAGGCCGCGCGGGTGATGCGGTGAGGCTCAGGCGCTCGCTCCTGTCGCGTGCTGTCGCGACACGATCGGCGGCTTGGCGTTCAGCGCTTCGACCTGGAAGCCGGCGACACGCTTGTAGTTCGCGGCGATGTCTTCCAGTTCCTTCTGCGACAGCACGTCGGTGACGACGTCGTAGCCATCAGGCGCGCGCTCCTCGACGAGCTGCATCACCTGCTCCGGGCCGTTCTTGCGGTTGAGCAGCACGAGATCGGTCGTCGCCGGTCGGCGCTCGGCCTCATAGGCCGATAGCGCTGCATTCGTCAGTCCATTCGCAAGAATCTCGCGGGTGATCACGCGGGCATCGAGGATCGCCTGCGAGGCACCGTTCGAGCCGATCGGATACATCGGGTGCGCGGCATCGCCCATCAGGGTGACGCGGCCAAAAGTCCATTGCGAGATCGGATCGCGGTCGACCAGTGGATACTCGTAGGCGTGCGGGCAGTTCTTGATCAGGCCGGGCACGTCGAGCCAGTCGAACTGCCAGCTCTCGAACCACGGCAAGAACTCCTCCAGCCGCGCGGTGCGGTTATAGTCCTCGCGCCGCCACTGATAGGTCGGCGGCATATGCCGCTCGGCGACCCAGTTGATCTGGTGGCTGCCGGACGCGTCCGGCGTCTTGGTGATGGGATAGCAGACGAATTTCAGGATCTCGTGCCCGGCCATGATCATGGTGCGGCCGGAGAGGAACGCTTTGGCCGGCGTCACGCCGCGCCAGAGGATGCGGCCGTTCCAGATCGGTGGCCCCTCTTGCGGGTAGAGCTTTTCGCGCACGGCGGAATGGATGCCGTCGGCCGCGATCAGAAGCGCGCCTTCGTAAGCCCCGGCGCGCTTGCCGGTCGCCTTGTCGATGAACTCAGCGCGGACACCGTCGGCCGTCTCGTGCCAGCCGGTGAGATGATGGCTGGTCAGGATGTTCTCGCGGCCGAGCCGCTCGACCGCGGTGTCGAGCAGGAGCTGCTGGAGGACGCCGCGATGGATCGAGAATTGCGGCCATTTGTAGCCAGCCTCCAACCCGCGCGGCTCGCTCCAGATCGGCTTGCCGTGCTTGGAGAAATAGGCGAGCTCGCGGGTGCGCACGCCGCTCGCATCGAGCTTGTCCATCAAGCCGAGCTCGATCAGTTCGCGCACCGCATGCGGCAGCACGTTGATGCCGACGCCGAGCGGTTTCAGCTCGGCGACGCTCTCGAACACTTTTGCGGGCACACCGATCTGGTGCAGGCTGAGCGCAAGCGTCAACCCGCCGATGCCGCCGCCGGCGATAAGGACCGTCATGTCAAATCCCCCGTTTGCGGGGTCTTCGCACGGGAGGCGGTCGTCGGCAACTGCGAAGAGAGCAGCCTATGGACGCCGCGCCGGCCTGCCGTTAACGTTGCCCTTTCGGTACGAGGTCTCCCATGCTCAAGCTCTACTACACACCCGGCACCTGCGCGGTCGCCTCCCACATCGCCCTGGAAGAGGCCGGGGCCGACTACACGACTGAACGGGTCGACTTCAAGACCAACCAGCAGAACAGCCCGGACTACCTCGCGATCAATCCCAAGGGCCGCGTGCCTTCGCTGGTGACCGATCGCGGGGTTCTCACCGAGACGCCGGCAATGCTTAGCTTCATCGCGCAAATGTTTCCCAAGGCGAAGCTCGCGCCGCTCGACGATGCCTTCGCATTCGCGCAGGCGCAGTCGTTCAATTCCTATCTGTGCTCGACGGTGCACGTGGCGCACGCCCACAAGATGCGTGGCGCGCGCTGGGCGACCGAGGAGACTTCGTTCGCGGACATGAAGCGGATGATCCCGAAGACCATGGGTGCCTGCTTCTCGCTGATCGAGCAGAAGATGCTCGGGGCGCCCTGGGTGATGGGCGAGCAGTACACGATCTGCGATCCCTATCTCCATACGCTGTCGCTCTGGCTCGAAGGCGACGGCGTCGACATCAAGGCGACACCGAAGGTCGCCGATCATTTCAAGCGGATGTCCGAGCGGCCCGCCGTGCGCAAGGTGATGGACGCGCACAAGGCGTGAGGGTCCGCGGATCGTAGGGTGGGTTAGCGAAGCGTAACCCACCTCTTTGATTTCCGCGGAGACAGAAGCGGTGGGTTACGCCTTCGGCTAACCCACCCTACAAAGTTACAAAGCCTTCCGCTTCTCCAACTCCCGTCCCGTCTCCAGCATCAGCCGTCTCAGCCAGATCGAGCCTGGATCCATCTGCGCTCGGGTCGGATGGAACATGAACTGCTCGTCGATGCCGGGATCGAGCGGCGGGGTGACGGTGGCGAGCGCGAACTGCTTCGACAGCGCCGTGATCAGCCGGCGCGGCACGAAGGCGACGAGGTCGGTGCGCGCGGCGACGTGCAGCGCCTCGAGATAGCCGGACACGACCAGCGCGATATGCCGCTCGATGCCCTTGGTGCGTAGCCAGGTGTCGATCAGGTCCTCGGCCTGGCCGCGGATGATGACGGCGACGTGACGGGCAGCGAGGAACGTGTCGCGCCGCTTCAGCTTGGTACCGACGGGATGGCCGCGCCGCACGGCCAGCGCGTCGCTGTCGGTGTAGAGCAGTTGACGGTGAAAGCCCTTGAAGGCGTTGCCGATCGAGATCACGAGATCGATGGTGCGGGCGAACTCCGCGTGGAAGATCGCGGGCCCTCGCCACGGCACCACGTCGATGCGCACATTGGGCGCAAGGCGCGTCACCTTCTCCATCAAGGGCGGCATCAGCAGCTCGACCGCGAGGTCCGGCATCATCAGCCGAAACTGTCGCTCGCTGCGCGCCGCATCGAACTCCTCCGGCACGAAGAGCCCTCGCACCTGGTCGAGTGCCTGGGCGAGCGGGGCGCGCAGGGCCTGCGCCCGCGGCGTCAACTCCATCCGCGCGCCGGTGCGCACCAGGAGCGGATCGCCGAAGATGTCGCGCAGGCGCTGGAGCGCGTGGCTGGTCGCCGGCTGCGACAGCCCGATCCGCAAAGCTGCGCGGCTGACATTGGCTTCGCGCAAGAGCGCATCGAGTGCGTTCAGAAGATTGAGGTCAAGCGAATGCAAATTCATGAAATGAATAGATATCATATCCATTATCGATTGGAAGAATTCGCGTGAGGCGACGATGATCCGGGCGGACTCAAGCAAAGGAGAGCCATCATGAGCGCTGCCGCCAACAAGAAACTGATGCAGGATATTTTCGCCGCCGCCGCGAATCCCGACCCCGAGGTACGCGACCGCGCGCTGTTCATCGCAAGCCTTGCGGAGGACGCCAAATGGGTCGTCACCGGGCAATATTCCTGGTCGCGCACCTTCACCGGCAAGGATGCCATCCTCAACGACCTGCACGGCCATGTCCGCTCGCGCCTTCGCGACCGCACGCGCACGGTGGCGCACCGCTTCATCGCCGACGGCGACGTCGTTGTGGTCGAGGCCAAGGGCGACAACGTCACCAAAGAAGGCGTTCGCTACGACAACGACTATTGCCTGGTGTTTCGACTCGAGGACGGCAGGATCAAGGAGATCCGCGAGTATTGCGACTCGGTCCTGACCGAGAAGGCGCTGGGCCCGTTTCCGCAAGCCCCAAGCAGGGCCGCGGGCTGATCCGGTTCGCATTGTCTCACGGTTGCGGTCCAGTCCCGGGGATGCCTTTTTCGCACGAGCTTGGGTCCGGGTTCCATCGGAGTCCACGCGAAGCGGGTGAAGGACACAATTAACAAGTGTCGCGCATTGTCTCGCGGCGGAGCACGAGTCGCCGGGCGATTTCAGGTTCGTCCGGCTGCCCCGCGTCTCTTGCTAGGGGTGGACAGAGGAAATGGCGGGCGTTCGTTTGAAGATCAGGGGGCGTCTCTACGCCGGCTTCGCAGCTCTGGTGGCGGTCGGCCTGATCATGGCCGCAGTCGCGGTCTGGAATCTGTGGGCCGTCCAGGACCAGGTCTCAAAGGCGTCGGCTCTCTCGGACAGCACGGCGCGGGTCCTGGAAATATCGGGCCATCTGCAGGCGATCCAGCGGGCCAACCTTCGCTACATTCATGATGGGAACGAGCCGTCTCTCAAGGAGGCTGGCGACCGCGAGGCCGCGGCGACCCAGCTGCTTCAGGTGGGAGCAAAACAGACACTCTCCGAGGAGCGGCGAAAGCTCTACAACGATCTCGCCAGCGATATCGCAAAGATGCGGACCCTGCGCGACGATCTGGGCGATGCCGTCAACGAGATGAGGACGGGCAGGGCGACCCTGTTGCCGGGTGGTGACGATCTGGCCGCCAAGACCGCCAAGCTGGTCATCGCTGCGCGCATCTCCCACGATGCCGACGTCGCAGCCGCGGTCGCGGATCTCGAATCCAAGATCGTTCTTGTCCGGATTGCGAACTGGCGCTTCCTGGCCTTGCGCGACAGCAAGGGGGCTTCTGCCTTCAGGACGAGCGTGGAGAATACGCAACAAAAACTCGACGCGCTCGAGAGTGCTGCGCTGCCCGAGGCGGTCCGGTCCGCGATCGCACCGGTGAAGGCCTCGCTGACGATCAACAAGAACGCCTTCGAGACGACATCCGCCGCGATGCTCAAGTCGGACGACATCTACAGCAACAACCTCGCGCCCCTGATCGTCCGAAGCATCGACAAGCTCAAGGTCGCGGAAAGCGGATTGAAGACGGAAAATCAGGCATCGCGCGCAGCGGCCGAGGCTATCATCGCGAGCACGACGTCGATCCAGGAGGCGGCCGGCGCCCTGGCCCTCCTGTTCGGCTGCATCGTCGCCTTCCTGATCGCCCGCAGCATCGTCGGACCACTCACCTCGATGACGCGCGCGATGGGATCGCTAGCCGGCGGCGACCTTGGGATCGAGATCCCCGGACGGGGCAATCGCGACGAGATCGGCGACATGGCGAAAGCGATCCATGTCTTCAAGGACAATATGATCGAGACCGAGCGCCTGCGCGCCGAGCAGAAGGAGCTCGAGGCGCGTCAGGCCGAGCAGCGCAAGGCCGGCATGGTCGAGCTCGCCGACCAGTTCGAACAGGCGGTGGGCGAGATCGTGGAGGCGGTTTCATCGGCGTCGGGCGAGCTGGAAGCGTCGGCCGGCACGCTGACCACGACCGCCTCGCGCGCCCAGGATTTGTCGACGGAGGTCGCAGCCGCCTCGCAGGAAGCCTCCACCAACGTGCAGGCTGTTGCGTCGGCGACCGAGGAGCTCTCCTCGTCCGTGGGCGAGATCGCACGCCAGGTGCAGGAATCGGCACGCATCGCCAATGAAGCCGTGGCGCAGGCGGGCAGGACGAACGAGCGGGTCGGTGAGCTCTCGAAGGCGGCCGCCCGGATCGGCGACGTCGTCGAGCTGATCAGCACGATCGCCGGCCAGACCAACCTTCTGGCGCTGAACGCCACCATCGAGGCCGCGCGTGCGGGCGAAGCCGGCCGCGGCTTTGCCGTCGTCGCCACGGAGGTCAAGGCATTGGCCGAGCAGACCGCGAAGGCGACCGGCGAAATCGCCCAGCAGGTGTCCGGCATCCAGGCGGCGACCGAGGAGTCGGTCGGCTCGATCCGGGAGATCGGCGGCACCATCGAGCGGCTGTCGGAAATTTCAGCAGCGGTCGCGGCCGCGGTGGAAGAGCAGGGCGCGGCGACGCAGGAGATCTCGCGCAACGTTCAGCATGCGGCGCGCGGAACGCAGCGCGTCTCGACCAATATCGGCGACGTGCAGCGCGGCGCCTCGGAGACCGGCTCGGCGTCCTCGCAGGTGCTGGCGTCCGCCAAGTCGTTGTCGGCGGACAGCAGCAGGCTGAAGCTCGAGCTCGCCAAGTTCCTGAACTCGGTGCACGCCGCCTGATCGTCGGTAGCTGCGCCTCGCGAACACTGGGCCGCGCTTTGGATGCGCGACCCGGGACGACAGGCGGTCAGGCCACCTTTGTCTTCATGTGCTTGAACATGTTGTCGCGAGCCTCGTCGTCCATCACGGTCTTGAAGGTGAACTTGTCCTTCAGCGCGATGGCGCGCGCCGCTGCGGGCCGCGCCGATATCTCGTCGACGAGACGCTTGACGTTCGGGTATTTGCCAGGTGCGTCCTCGCCGAGCACGAAGGCGGCCATGCGTGCCCAGCCCCACAGCGCCATGTCGACGATCGAGTAGCTGTCACCGACCATGTAGCGGTGCTTTGCCAGATGGTCGTCGAGGATCTGGTAGTGGCGGTGGCCTTCGTACTGATAGCGGTTGTGCGCGTAGTCCTGGTCCTTCGGCGAGAAGTGCCTGAAGTGCACGGCCTGTCCTGAATAGGGGCCAAGGCCGGTGGCGATGAACATCAGCCATGACAGGGTCTGCGCACGGACGGCGGGCGCGGGCAGGAATTTGCCGGTCTTCTCGGCGAGATAGAGCAGGATGGCGTTCGAGTCGAACACGATTGAGCCGTCATCGTCGATCGCCGGCACCTTGGCGTTGGGATTGATCTTGAGGAATTCGGGCGTGAACTGCTCGCCCTTGCGGGTGTCGACCGCGACCGGCTCGAACGGCAAGGCGGACTCTTCCAGATAAAGCGCGACCTTGGTCGGGTTCGGCGAGCCGTTGAAGTAGAATTTGAGCATCGAAAAGTCTCCCCGGTCCTTTGTGAGCCGAGATCGGACGCAGCATCATTGCCGCCGGCGGCCCTCTCTTGCCCGAACCCTTGCGGCAAGCACAAGTGACGAGTTCGTGGATGGAGCCTGCACGCCGTGCAGGTCAGCCGACGTAGAGGAAGCCGAGGATCGCGACGATGATCACGCCGAGACCCGCAGCTTCCACACGGTGCGCAAGGCGCGTCGCGGCATGCACGTCGGAGGCCCGCGCGGCGCGCTCGGAGCCCTTGGGATAACCGTGGACGATGACGTCGTGATTGAAGGTGTCATGAGCCTCGTTGCCGCTGGCAAGCCCGACGCAGATCAGCAGCACGCCGAACAAGGCGAGTCCGGCAAAGCCCAAAAGTCCGATCATCAACATCGGAAACATGCCGATCAGGAAGATCGGCAGCAGCGGCAAGAACAGCAATGTCTCGGACTGTCGTCGCATGGCCCGACCGGTCAAGACTGGAAGCCGATATTGAATGTAGTCCCGGGGGCTTGGCCGTTCAAGTCTTCCAGTCATTCCGGGGCGCGCGTCAGCGCGAACCCGGAACCTGGAGATTACGGCGCGAGATTGCGGGTTCTCGCTTCGCGAGCCCGGGAATGACGAAAAGGTGAAGCAGGGCTACTCCGCGGCCATGCCGGAGCGGATTTCGGCGCGCAGCTCGTCGATCAGCTTGAGGCCCTGCTTGGTCTCGACGTGCCAGTAGGTCCAGCCGTTGCAGGCGGCCGAGCCCTGCGCCACCGCGCCGATGCGGTGGATCGAGCCGACCTTGTCGCCCAGCATGATGGCGCCGTCGGCGCGCACGAGCGCGCCGAGCTTCTTCTTGGCGTCGAACAGCTTCGTGCCGGGCATGATCATGCCGCGCTCGATCAGCTCGGAGAACGCCACACGCGGCGCCTCGCGTGCGGTCATGAACGGTGCGAGACTCGCTTCCGGCAGTGGCTCGACAGCGGCGATACGCTCCTCGGCGGCTTCTGCGTAGGTTCGCTCGCGCTCGAAGCCGATGTAGCTGCGGCCGAGCCGTTTTGCGACGGCGCCGGTGGTGCCGGTGCCGTTGAAGGGATCGATGACGAGATCGCCGGGCTTGGACGACGACAGCAGCACGCGCGCCAGCAGGCCTTCCGGCTTCTGCGTCGGGTGAACCTTCTTGCCGTCGGCGCCCTTGAGGCGTTCCTCGCCGGTGCACAGCGGGATCAGCCAGTCGGAGCGCGCCTGCACGTCCTCGTTGGCCGCCTTGAGCGCTTCGTAATTGAAGGTGTAGCCCTTGGCCTTCTCGTCACGCGCGGCCCAGATCATGGTCTCGTGCGCGTTGGTGAAGCGGCGGCCGCGGAAATTCGGCATCGGATTGGACTTGCGCCACACGATGTCGTTCAGGAGCCAGAAGCCGAGATCCTGCATGATCGCGCCGACGCGGAAGATGTTGTGATAGGAGCCGATCACCCAGATCGTCGCCGACGGCTTCATCGCGCGGCGCGCGGCGAGCAGCCAGGCGCGGGTGAAATCGTCATAGGCGGAAAACGAATCGAACTTGTCCCAGGCGTCGTTGACGGCATCGACATGGGATTCGTCGGGGCGCTTGAGATCGCCCTTGAGCTGGAGATTGTAGGGCGGATCTGCGAACACCAGATCGACGCTACCAGCCTGAAGCTTCGACATCTCGGCGACGCAATCGCCGACGATGATGCGATGCGATGCGGACTCAAAATTTGTGCGGGGCGCCTTTGCAGACGCCCCGCGACGCGACACTACCATGACTCAAGAACTCTGACTCAGGCGACGCTGTCGGCGACGCGGGACCAAACAACCGACTGGCCGTTACATTGACCGCGCAAAGTAAAAAACGACTTAACTCGCATCTTCTCGAGATTGCTTCGACATCGCGGATCGCGCGTGGGAAGATGCGCGGATCACTCGTGTTTTGCAGCATATTTCGCGTTCGCACTGCTGCGATCGCCTCGTTCGGGCTAAACTTTCTTCTCGGAAAAATTTGCTGCTCCTCCGGAAAAAATTGCAGCCGTCGGCAACGCGCCGCACTAGGCAATTTTTGCCGAGCAGGATATTGATTAACAGAACGGAAATTTTACGTTTGTGACGCGGGTAGGTCTTGCGCTGTTGCGTGCCCCCCGCGGATGCAATCAGGGACTCAAAGGGAAGCCGCCATGCGTTACGATGATTTTCGCCGCAGCGACGACATCGAGGATCGTCGCGACGAAGGTGGTGGTGGGTTTGGCGGTGGCGGCGGCGGTGGGTTCGGTCTGCCGATGGGCGGCGGCGGCCTCGGCATCGGCACCATCATCGTGCTCGGCCTGCTCGGCTATGCCTTCGGCATCGATCCGCGCATCCTGATCGGAGGCGCCGAGATCCTGACCGGCGGTGGCCAGGCACCGAGCTACCAGACCGATCGCCAGGCCTCGGGCGGGCAGGCGAAGCGCGGCGCGCCGACCGACGAGATGGGCAGCATGATCTCCGGCATCCTGGGCGAGATCGACGATCGCTGGAGCGAGATCTTCCAGGCCAGCGGCCAGTCCTACACCGGTCCCAAGATCGTGCTGTTCCGCAACGCCACCAATGGCGGCCGATGCGGCATGGCGCAGTCGGCGATGGGCCCCTTCTACTGCCCGCCTGACAAGACCATCTTCCTCGACACCGGCTTCTTTCGCGAGGTCGAGACACGCTTCCGCGGCTGCTCCGGCAAGTCCGCCTGTAATTTCACGACTGCCTACATCATCGCCCACGAGGCCGGCCATCACATCCAGAATCTGCTCGGCATCATTCCGCGCGTGACCCGATTGCAGCAGCAGGCCGGCAGCAAGGCCGAGTCCAACGCGCTCCAGGTGAAGGTGGAATTGCAGGCCGACTGCCTGTCCGGCGTCTGGGTCAACCGCGAGGCGAAGAAGCGTCCGAACTTCCTCGAACCGGGCGACATCGACGCGGCGCTGACCACGGCGAGCGCGATCGGCGACGACACGCTGCAACGCCAGGCCACGGGCCGTGTCGTGCCCGACTCCTTCACCCACGGTTCGGCCGAGCAGCGCAAGCGCTGGTTCATGACCGGCTATCAGCAAGGCACGGTCCAGGCCTGCAACACGTTTGGCGGCGGATCGTTGTAGTTGGAAGAGTTCGTGCCCCGGACGCTGCGCAGCATGAAATGCTGCGCTGCTGATCCGGGGCCCAGAATGCCGGTCCCACAGAGGTATCTCAGAAACGGGTCCCCCGGCTCTGCGGCGCATCGCTGACGCGCTGCACCGCGTCCGGGACACGAGAGGAAAGCGCAATGCCCTCCATCGATGAGACAAAGCAGTTCATCCCGCTCAACATCGCGGTGCTCACCGTCTCCGACACCCGCGCGCTCGTCGATGACAAGTCCGGCCAGACTCTCGCGGATCGCATCAGCGCTGCCGGCCATCATCTCGCCGCCCGCGAGATCGTCACCGACGACGTCGAGGCGATCCGCGCCGTCATCCGCCGCTGGATCGCGGACGCCGGTGTCGACGTCGTCATCACCACCGGCGGCACCGGCTTCACCGGACGCGACGTCACGCCGGAGGCGATCGAGCCGCTGTTCGAGAAGCGGATGGATGGCTTCTCGATCGCGTTTCACATGATGAGCCATGCCAAGATCGGCACGTCGACGATCCAGAGCCGCGCCACCGCGGGCGTTGCGGGCGCGACCTACATCTTCTGCCTGCCAGGCTCGCCCGGCGCCTGCCGCGACGGCTGGGACGGCATCCTCGCCGCCCAACTCGACTATCGCACGCGCCCCTGCAACTTCGTCGAGATCATGCCGCGCCTCGACGAGCATTTGCGCCGACCGAAGGCGCAAGGCGCGACGGTTTAGTTGTGCGCGAAAAGCGTTGAACGATCAAATGCTCGGCGGATCAGTATCCGCCGAGTGTCAGGAGTAGCTGGTGCCGCCACGGACTCGTGAGCCGCAAAACAGGTCCTTTACCGCCGCACTCCAACGCGATTGACTCCCCCATTCAAATTGCCGCCGACGTTATGACGGACCGCAGCACGCGCCACTGGCCGAGGCCGGAGCACGACGCCCGCCCTTGCAACGCAACCGGCTGGATATTCGACGTACTGGCAGTACACGACCGCGCTCGCCGGTGATGGATTGAGCGTGAGACCTGCAAGCCCCAACATGGCGCTGGCGGCGAGCCCGGCAACTGTCACTGATCCAAACGAAAGAAGGTTTCTCTGGTGCATGGTGATCCTCCGCGCTTGCGCACAGTAAGTGTCGCGAGCCGCCCAGGGTGCGGCGGGACCCAACGTGAAGATCGGACGATGGGCGGACGTTGACGTAGATCAACATTGTAAACGAAGCAGGTTTCCAAGCCCCCGGCACAAACTGCGCAGGCTGCTTTGCTGCTGTGATTGCGCGCGACGGCAATGCGCTTCGCATGCGACCTTCCGTCGCCCCGCACCACGACTTGATTTAGATCAAGCGCCACACGCCCAATTTGTCGAGCCTGTACGCCGCAGGGGGGCGTGGATCGCCGCATGCCCCTGACCCGCTACTTTGCGTTCGTTGGCATCATTCTGCTCGCGCTGCTGTTCATCGCGGACGCCTGCATGCCGACATTGCCAATTCTCGAGAGGGCCGATTCAAATCGCATTGCGATCCGTATCCACTCGGCGCTGAAATTGCCGGAGCGCGTGGTTTACGACACCAGTCTTCCGACCATCCTTCCCTCACAGACCGCGAACGCAGCGAGCAGTACGCAAAATCCGGCGATCACGCGCGAAGCGATTCCAGTCAGGACACGCGAGGCGTTGGCGCAGTTGCAGCCGTCCGATACGGCGCGCCCCCGCGCTTCGGAGACGAAAACGCGAGGGACCAGACCGCCACACCAGCGCAAAGCCGCAAGGCGACGCGCGCCGCCATACGAGTTCATGATGGCACGGCAAGCGCATTTTGGCTGGTTTGGCATCTGGTAGGGATGTGACGCGATGGCCGGGTTCTGAAGCAATGTCCTTGCTAGCTCTTCCGTGTCATCGACAACCACACCACGCGCCATAGCTCCCGGCAGGCGTCGCGGCGCAGGCGTCGCGCGCGGCGTTTGTAGAGATCGACCAGCTCTGCCGTGACGCGGCGCGACAATTGGTGCCGCTCGCGCATCAGAGGTCGCGCTCCCAGGTTTCGCCGGTCAAATTCTGTCCGAAGCTGCGATGCGGCTCGCTCGCGACCAGCTTGAATCCGGCGTCCTGGTAGATCTTGCGCGCGCCGACCAGAATGCTTTGCGTCCACAGCGTCATCCGCCGATAGCCGCAGGCGCGCGCGAAGGAGACGCATTCGGCGACCAGCCGCTGGCCGAGGCCGCGGCCGCGCGCGACGGGATCGAGCAGCAGGAGACGCAGCTTTGCGACGTCGTCGCTCGCCTTCACCAAAAACACCGAGCCGACCGGGCGGCCCTCGATGTCGGCGATCCAGCAGCACTCGCGCGATGCGTCGTAGGAGGTCATGTATTTCGCGACGATCTCCGCGACGAGGGCCTCGAAGCCCGAGTCAAATCCATATTCGCTCGCATAGAGCGCGCCGTGGCTCTGCACGACCCAGCCCATGTCGCCAGGACGTGGATCGCGCAGGATTGCCGGCGCCGGCTCGGCGCGCGGCATGGCGAGCAACCGCTCGACCGTGTCCATCGCACCCGTCAGCCGTTTGCGATCGGTCTCGGTGAGCGGCCGCAGCATTGCGGCGACGTCCTCTTGCGACGAGCGCTCGAGCCTGGCGAAGGCCTGGCGCCCCTTCGCGGTCAGGCTCAACTGAAACTGCCGCCGGTCGGTCGGAAGCGGCTTGCGCGCGATCAGGCCGGCTTCGTCGAAGTTCTGCACGATGCGACTGAGATAGCCGGGGTCGAGCCCAAGCTCGATGCCGATCTCCTTGGCCGAGCGCTCGCCGCCATGGGCGAGCTCGTAAAGCACGCGCGCTTCGCTGAGGGAGAAGGGCGTCTTCAGCAATTGCTGGTCGAGCACGCCGAGCTTGCGGGTGTAGAACCGGTTGAAGGCGCGAACCGCCTCCACCTGGTCGTCGGACACCGGTCCGGCCGAACCGCCCGAGGGCGCGCTTGATGACAGACTGGACGACGTATTGGGCGACATGGGCACCTCCAATACTTGCCATTGTCAATTAATTAATTGCCTTTGGCAAGTATCTTCTGGTTCACGCCATGCTGACGATCTTGCTCCGCAACAGCGTCCGGGACGAGCGTCCGAGCCGCCGCAGCAGCCGCGCCTCGGAGCGGCGGGCCTGGGGCGGGTAGCCGCCGATCCGGTCGTAATGATCGCGCGCGATCAGGAGCCCCTGATCGCCAAAGGGCCCCACGATCTTCCGCGCCACGAAGCGGATGACGTCGCGCAGGCCGGTATCTGCGTAGGGCGAACGCGCATAGCGGAACACGGCCGCGCGGTCGCGTCCGCTGGCCGAGACGGTCTGAATGAACTGCGTGGTCTCTTCGATCCAGCCGGTCTCGAGCACGGCACCGGCATGCAGGAACATCAGCCAGGGCGAACGCGCCTGCAGCGCACCGGCGGCAAGCGCCGCGCCTTGCGAGGAGCCTTCGTAGCCGATGAAGCGGCAGCCGGCGACGTCGGCGACGCGCTCGATCACGCCGTTGCGCGTGCCGTCGACGAGCAGCACTTCCTTGATCAGGCCGGCGGCAGCACCCGGGACCAGTGAGGCCAGGGTGGCGACCGCTGACCGCTCGACGCCTTCCGTCGGTATGATGACGCTCAACATGATGGAGGCTTCAGTTGTCTCAAGGGACAGCGCAAGTGTTATACGGTATAACCATGGCCTTGCGCCCCGCGCAACGTTTTGCGCGGCCGTTGATGCGGCCGCGCCGCTGGATGGTAAACCGTGCAGCCGGCCCCAGCCAAGCCTGTCGCACGCAGGCCGTAATACTGCGGAATATATCTGCAGCTGCGCGCCGACTGCGTGCAACCTGATTTCACAGCGGAGACTCGCGTGAACGCCGATCAACTCGCTGTTGGTACGACTGCAACATCACCTCGGCAGGACGCCGCACCTGCATTGCGGATTCGTGCCGTGATGCTGGGCGACCGCATCAATGCGGCGGGCCTGGAGATTGGAACGCTGGTATCGTCGACGCCGGTCGCGTTCCGCGTCCATGCCGGGCTCGCCGTGATCTTCCGCTACGGCGTCGTGGTGCTGATCGGCCTCTTGCCCTCCGAAGAGAAGGTCCTGATCGACACGTTGAAGCCGCGCGTGACCGGCGAGTTCAGCCCCTACGAGGAGGAGACCGCGCAGGCGCAGCTCTGCAACGACGAGAACGCCGAGGTGATCCAGCCGGGCGGACCGATCTGCCTCAGCAAATTCTCCGAGGACCGCCTGCTCCTGATCGCAGATGCGCTCGCCAAGAGCACCGCGCTCGCCCGCGACGAGCGCCGTGTCGCCGCCGTCTTCGACGTCATCGAGCCGTTTGCGCGCGAGCTTGCTCAGCGTGGCCGCACGCCGCGCCGTCGCAAGGGAATCCTGCAACTGATCGGCAACGCGCTGCTGGTGCAGCAGCGCGTCGCGGGCCGCGTCGCCGTCGCCGAGAAGCCCGACGTGCTCTGGGAGAAACCCGGGCTCGACCGCCTCTATTCGCGGCTCGAGGACGAGTATGAATTGAAAGAACGCCTCGATACGCTCGAGCGCAAGCTTGCCGCGATTTCCGGGACCGCAAACGCGCTGACGGATATCATCGACACGCAGCGTTCACTACGCCTCGAAGTGGCTGTGGTGGTGCTGATCGTGATCGAGGTCGTGATCGGCTGCATCCAGATCATCGCCGGAACTCACTAAGCCAGGGCACGTAGTCATATTTCGGTCGTATCTGCTTTGCTTCAAATAGCGATGACTTTTGTGCAGGCGCAGCAAATGACGCGATGGCCATGAACGGCCATTTGACCGTTGTGGCACCAGACGATGCCTGGTGCATTTGGCGGTCAGTGAGATACCATTTGGTCGATGACTGACGGCAAGGTGAAACGGCGGCTGACCACTGTCCTGTGCGCGGATGTGCACGGGTATTCTCGCCTGATGGGAGCAGACGAAGCGGGAACGCTGGAGATGCTGCGCCGCTGCCGCACTGCCATAGCAGGATTGGTGGAGCGTCACGACGGGCGGATTGTGAATACTTGGGGCGACGCCGTGATCGCCGAGTTCGCCAGCGTTGTCGAGGCCGTGCAATGTGCGGTCGAAATTCAACAGGAAGTTTCCAATCAGAATTCGGTCCCACCGCCTCACGCGCCCCAGATGCGGTTTCGCATCGGCGTCAATCTAGGTGACGTGATGGTGGATGGTTCCGACATTTTTGGCGACGGGGTCAACATAGCGGCGCGGCTGCAAGAACTCGCCGAGCCCGGTGGCGTCATGGTCTCGGCTTCCGTCTACGATCAGGTGCACAACAAACTATCTCTTGGCTTTGACTGTCTCGGCCAGCAACAGATGAAGAACGTGGCCCCCGTAACCACCTATCGGGTGACCGTTGGCGGCGGAGCCGTTGGGCGAGGTAGCGCAAGCCCTGCTCCTCAGGTCGGAGCAGCTGCAGGCCCGGAAGCTGGCGCTCAAACGATTCGCGGCCGACACGAGCCGTCCAACTGGATGAACTCCATCGCGGATCGGTGGGCGATCCTGCCTCGCCCCATTGCAGCAATCCTCACAGTTTCGTGTTTTCTGATTCTGATCAACGTTTTCACCGGTCTGCACAGGATCTGGTTTCATTGGCCAGTTGCAGTGCTGCTCTTCATTGGCGCCCTGCGGACGCTCCGGCACGGACCTGCGTCGGACGGAAATGAGGGACGGCGGAAGACGCGTGACTGATCTCATCGCGCTTTAAGCCCGCGTCGTTCCGCCTGCGCTGTTCGGCCAGACCCAATCCCGTATCTCCGGCATGTCTTCGCCGTGCTCGCGCAAGTAACGCGAATGCTTGAGCAGGGCGTCGCGGAACTGCTGTTTCACATGGGCCGCTTTCGTCGCGAGCCCGGGCACACGCTCGATCGCCTCGATCGCCAGGTGATAGCGGTCGAGCTCGTTGAGCACGACCATGTCGAACGGCGTGGTCGTGGTGCCTTCCTCTTCAAAGCCGCGCACATGCATGCCGGCATGGTTGGTGCGGCTGTAGGTGAGGCGATGGATGAGATAGGGATAGCCGTGATAGGCGAAGATCACGGGCTTGTCGCGCGTGAACAGCGAGTCGAAATCGCGGTCGGAAAGGCCGTGCGGATGCTGCTCCTTCGGTTGCAGCGTCATGAGGTCGACGACGTTGACGACGCGGATCTTCAGATCGGGCAGCGCCTTGCGCAGGAGGTCGACCGCGGCGAGCGTTTCGACCGTCGGCACGTCGCCGGCGCAGGCCATCACGACGTCGGGCTCGCCCTCGGCGCTTTCCGTGCCGGCCCAGGTCCAGATGCCGATGCCTGCATCGCAATGGGTTGCCGCATCCTGCATGGTGAGCCATTGCAGCGCCGGCTGCTTGCCGGCGACGATCACGTTGATGCGGTTGTAGGTGCGGAGGCAGTGATCGGCCACCCACAGCAGCGTGTTGGCGTCCGGCGGGAAATAAACGCGGACGATGTCCGCTTTCTTGTTGGTGACGAGATCGACGAAGCCGGGGTCCTGATGGCTGAAGCCGTTATGATCCTGGCGCCAGACATGTGAGGTCAGGAGATAGTTGAGCGAGGCGATCGGCCGCCGCCACGTCAGCTCGCGCGACACCTTCAGCCATTTGGCGTGCTGGTTGAACATGGAATCCACGATGTGGATGAAGGCTTCATAGCAGGAGAAGAAGCCGTGGCGTCCGGTGAGGAGATAGCCTTCAAGCCAGCCCTGGCAGAGATGCTCGCTCAAAACCTCCATGACGCGGCCATCCTGGGCGAGGTGCACGTCGTAAGGTTCGGTCGGTTCCATCCATACGCGTTCGGTTGCTTCGAACACGGCGTCGAGCCGGTTCGACGCGGTCTCATCCGGACCCATGATACGGAAATTGCGCGCATCCGCGTTCAGTCTGACCACGTCGCGCAGGAACTTGCCGAGCTCGCGCGTCGCCTCCGCGACCGTCTTGCCCGGCTGCTTCACCTCGACGGCGAAGCTGCGGAAATCGGGTAGCTTCAGCTCGCGCTTCAACAGCCCGCCATTGCCATGCGGATTGGCGCCCATGCGGCGGTCACCGGTCGGGGCCAGCGCCTGCAATTCGGGAACAAGCGTGCCGTTGGTGTCGAACAGCTCCTCCGGCGCATAGCTCTTCATCCAGCCTTCGAGCACTTTCAGATGCGCGGGATTTTCGCGGCAATTGGCGACTGGGACCTGATGGGCGCGCCAGAAACCCTCGACTTTCAGCCCGTCGACCTCCTTGGGACCGGTCCAGCCCTTCGGTGAGCGCAGCACGATCATCGGCCAGCGCGGCCGCTCGATCGTCGTCTGTGCCTCGCGCGCGTGCTGCTGGATGGAGCGGATGCTGGCGAGAGCCACGTCAAGCGCATCGGCCATGATCCGGTGCATCGTTTTGGGATCGTCGCCCTCGACGAATAGCGGCTCGTGGCCCAGCCCACGGAAGAGATGGCGGATCTCCTCGTCGCGCATCCGTCCGAGCACGGTGGGGTTGGCGATCTTGTAGCCGTTGAGATGCAGGATCGGCAGCACCGCGCCGTCATGCGCGGGATTGACGAACTTGTTGGAATGCCAGGACGCGGCGAGCGGTCCTGTCTCGGCTTCGCCGTCGCCGACGATGCAGGCGACGATCAGGTCGGGATTGTCGAACGCGGCGCCATAGGCATGCACCAGCGCGTAGCCGAGTTCGCCGCCTTCGTGAATCGAGCCCGGCGTCTCCGGCGCCGCGTGACTTGGAATGCCACCGGGGAAGGAGAACTGCCTGAACAGCTTGCGCAATCCGTCCGCATCGCGCCCGATGTCTGGATAGATTTCGCTATAGCTGCCTTCGAGATAAGTGTTGGCGACCATGCCCGGGCCGCCATGGCCG
This sequence comes from Bradyrhizobium sp. UFLA05-108, assembly GCF_059803455.1. Classification (NCBI taxonomy): domain Bacteria; kingdom Pseudomonadati; phylum Pseudomonadota; class Alphaproteobacteria; order Hyphomicrobiales; family Nitrobacteraceae; genus Bradyrhizobium; species Bradyrhizobium sp. UFLA05-108. The sequence continues at coordinate 90,059 of NZ_JBANAZ010000023.1, forward strand.
GGGCCGCAGATATAGAGCACGCTGAGATCAAGCGTGCGGATCGCTCGGTTGAGATGGGCATAAATGAAGTTCAGCCCGGGCGTCGTGCCCCAATGGCCGAGCAGGCGCGGCTTGATGTGCTCGGGGCGGAGCGGCTCACGCAGCAGCGGATTGTCCAAAAGGTAGATTTGCCCGACGGATAAGTAGTTCGCGGCGCGCCAGTAGCGATCGAGCAGGTCGAGATCGCCTGTGCTGGCGCGCGCTTGTTGTTGGCTCGTCATGATGAGCTGACCTTGTTGCGGCGACCGTCACCAACCCGGTTCCAGTGCGATCGATCCCGTTTGTACTGGCGGCATCAAACGGCAATGCGGCCGGCAACCCTTGCGCGAGGTCAAAATTCGGTGCGGGAAGTTTGGGCGGTTACTTTGCATGGGGTTGTTTTACGGTTTTTACGTTTGTGTTCTTGATTTGTTCCGTTTGGATGCTATCTTGCCTGCATGAGTCGAGCATCCTCTCATGCCCTCAGGCACCCGCCGGTCACGGCGCCCTCCGAGCCGGCGGGTGCGCCTTCCGCGTTTCCTGAACTTGCGGTCGCGATCGACCGGGAGCGCAGGCGCGGACGGGGCGCCCAGTCCAACGCCAGCGGCCGCTATGAGGCCGAGGCGCGCGTCGCCTTCGATGACGGTTGGCAGAGCCTGGAGGAGCTGCCGCCGTTCAAGACCACGGTGGCGGTCGACACCTCACGCAAGGTGATCACACGCAACGACTCGCCCGACATCGGCTTTGACCGTTCCATCAATCCCTACCGCGGCTGCGAGCACGGCTGCGTCTACTGCTTCGCGCGGCCGACCCACGCCTATCTCGGCCTCTCGCCAGGGCTCGACTTCGAGTCGAAGCTGTTCGCCAAGCCCGAGGCGCCGGCGCTCCTGGAGAAGGAACTCGCCGCGACCGGCTACGAGCCGCGGATGATCGCGATCGGCACCAACACCGATCCGTATCAGCCGATCGAGCGCGAGCGAAACATCATGCGCGGCATTCTCGAGGTGCTTGAGCGTGCGGGCCATCCCGTCGGCATCGTGACGAAATCGGCGCTGGTGACGCGCGACATCGACATCCTGTCGCGCATGGCCAAGCGGAACCTCGCCAAGGTCGCGATCTCGGTCACCACACTCGATCCGAAGCTGGCGCGCACCATGGAACCGCGCGCCTCGACGCCGCCCAAGCGCCTGGAGGCGCTCAAGCAGCTTGGCGAGGCCGGTATCCCGACCACCGTGATGGTCGCGCCTGTGATCCCCGCGCTGAACGACTCCGAGATCGAGCGCATCCTCGATGCGGCCGCGCATGCCGGCGTCAAGGAGGCTTCCTACGCGCTGCTGCGGCTGCCGCTCGAGGTGCGCGACCTGTTCCGCGAATGGCTGATGGCGAACTATCCCGACCGCTATCGCCACGTCTTCACCCTGATCCGCGACATGCGCGGCGGCCGCGACTACGACTCGAAATGGGGCGAGCGGATGAAGGGCACGGGTCCCATGGCCTGGACCATCGGCCGCCGCTTCGAAATCGCCTGCGAACGCCTCGGCTTGAACAAGCGCCGCTCCAAGCTCAGCACGGATCACTTCGCCAAGCCCAAGCGCGGCGGCGAGCAGCTCAGCTTGTTCTGAGGTAAGGCGGGCCTGAATAGCGGGAATATCCGAGGTTCCCGGTTGCGCTGGCTGGACCTGCGTGCGCACGATCCCGACCATGATTCGGGACAAATCAGCCAGCAAGCCGGCAAAGGACGCCGCGAAGAAAGAGCCCAAAGCGGCCGCGAAGGAGCCCAAGGGAGCGGCCAAGGCCGCGAAGGGCGTCATCGCGATCGCGCCGCCGAGCTTTCGCCGCGAGCGCGCGCTGATCAAGCGCGGCATTTGGCCGGTCGCCGGCTGCGACGAGGCGGGGCGGGGGCCGCTGGCTGGCCCAGTGGTTGCGGCCGCCGTCATTCTCGACCCGAACCGGATCCCGCGCGGCATCGACGATTCCAAGCGCCTGACGGCCGAGGAGCGCGAAAGGCTGTTCGACAAGATCTGCGCAACCGCGCAGGTCTCGGTCGCCGTCGCCTCGCCCGCGCGCATCGACCGCGATAATATATTGCGCGCCTCGCTCTGGGCGCTGAAGCGCGCGGTGGTGGCGCTGCCCGAGGCGGCTCGTCATGTCTTCGTCGACGGCCGCGACAAGCTTGATACGGCCTGCGAATGCGAGGCGGTGATCGGCGGGGACGGCCTGGTGCTCTCGATCGCGGCCGCCTCGATTGTCGCCAAAGTCACGCGCGACCGGCTGATGTGCGCGCTGGCGGGTGATTGTCCGGGCTACGGTTTCGAGCAGCACAAGGGCTACGCGGTGCCAGAGCACCTGGATGCGTTGGATCGCCTCGGTCCATCCATCCACCACCGCAGCTTCTTCGCGCCCGTGGTCGCCGCGCGCGAGAAGCACATGCCCTGGACGGTCGAACCGAAACGCGACCTGTTCACGGCCGTGGATGATGCGGTTGTGCAGGTCGAGGCAGAGGTGCAGGTCGACGTTTCGGCCAATCTCTAGCAGCGGGTTTTCACCTCTATCCGTAAGAACAGGGAGAGGGAGAGGAGTTGGTTGCCACGGCGCGCAGCGCGCTTTATCAAACATGGACGCGCCGGCTTGGACGGGTTGGCTGCATCATTTCGGACCTTGCATGCGGTTTACCTCCCTGGTCATCGAGCTGATCCGCGCACGGCCGCGGCTGGTGGTGTGGATCGTGGTGCTGCTCCAGGCCGCGATGTGGCTGTTCGTGGCGCTGGTCTTATACCGCAGCCCGCCCGGCAATCTCGCCACGCTCCTCGCCTTCGGCCGCGAATATCAGGTCGGCACCGGGCTCGGGCCGCCGCTCGCGTTCTGGCTCGGCGACATCGCCTACCGCGCCGCCGGCAACCACATGATCGGCGTCTATGTGCTGGCCGAGCTCTGCGAGATCGCGACCTTCATTGCGCTCTATCATCTGGCGCGCGCCGTGGTCGGCACCCAGCAGGCGGTGCTCGCCGTGCTCTTAACCATGACCGTGCTGGCGTTCTCCTCGTCCGCGCTCGACTTCGGTCCGATGGTGCTGGCGCGACCGCTCTGGGCGCTGCTCCTCTTGCACTCCTGGCAAGTCGTCGGCCAGCGCCGCGGCAATGCCTGGTTCGCCTGGTCGATCGCTTCCGGGCTGCTGCTGCTGACGACGCCGGCTGCCATCGGCCTGTTGTTGCTGCTCGTCATCTTCGCGGTCGCGACCGAAGGCGGTCGCAAAACGCTGCGCGCACTCGATCCGGTCTATGCGCTCGTCGTCGTTGCCGTGCTGGTGCTGCCTTATGCGATCTGGCTGCTGCGTGCCGAGACGCTGTCCATGCCGGCCTTGCCGCAGGTTGAGGATTTGAAGGCAAGCGCGATCAACACGGCCTGGCTGTTCGGCGGCCTCGTGCTCGGCGCGGTGGCAATCCCGGTGTTGACCTTTCTCAACACGACTTGGTTCGCCGGCAAGAGTGAGGACGCCCCGATCATCTACCGGCCGTCGGTCGAGCCGCTGGGGCGTCACTTCGTCTACTTCTTTGCGCTGGCTCCCGGGCTTGGCACCGTGTTGATCTCCGGTCTGTTCGGGCTCGATAGCGTGGCGGGCGGGGCAGGCCTCGTACTGCTGATGTCGGGCCTTGCCGTAATCGTCGCCGCCGGCGATCTGATCGCGATGCGCCGTGCCCGCGTGCTGCGCACGGTGTGGGCGGCTGCCGTCGCCGCGCCCGCCGCGGGCATCGTGCTGGCGGTTCTCCTGATGCCGTGGATCGGGACCAGCGAGATCACGACCTCGATGCCGGCGCGTGCGATCTCGGACTTCTTCGACGACAGCTTTGCCCGCCGCACCAACCAGCGTCTGCGCGCCGTCGCCGGCGAGACGCAGCTTGCCAGCCTGATCGCGCTGCATTCCGGCCGGCCGCATCTCCTCATCGACGCTGAGCCGCAGCGTACGCCCTGGTTCACGCCGGCCAGGTTCAGCGAGACCGGCGGCGTCGTGGTCTGGCGCGCCTCCGACACCGCCGGCACCCCGCCGCCGGAGATTGCAAAACGCTTCCCCGGCATCGTGCCCGAAGTGCCGCGCGCCTTCGAATGGCTGGTGAACGGCCGCCAGCCGCTGCTGCGCATCGGCTGGGCCATCGTGCGCCCCAAGGGGACTTAGTTCGGACATCGTAGGGTGGGCAAAGCGAAGCGTGTCCACCGCTTTTGTTCATGTGCGGAGAGATGGTGGGCACGGCGCAAGAGCGCCTTTGTCCACCCTACAAGAGCTATCCCGCCAGCACCTTCGCGATCGCGCGCAGATCCTGCCAGGCCAGCCGCTTGTAGGACGGAGAGCGCAGCAGATAGGCCGGATGGAATGTCGGCAGCGCGCGGATGACGCGCGCGCCTGTGTCGTAGTCGAACCAGCGGCCGCGCGTGCGCATGATGCCCTCACGCGTTGAAAGCAGCGTCTGCGTCGAGGGATTGCCGAGCGTCACCAGCACGTCGGGATTCACGAGCTCGATCTGGCGCTGGATGAAGGGCAGGCAGGTCTGCGTCTCCTGCGGCGTCGGCGTGCGGTTGCCCGGCGGCCGCCACGGGATGACGTTGGCGATATAGGCCTTGCTGCGATCGAGTCCGATCGCGCCGATCATACGGTCGAGCAGCTTTCCCGAGCGCCCGACGAAGGGCAGTCCTTCGATGTCCTCATCACGACCCGGCGCCTCGCCGACGAACATGATGCGCGCTTCCGGGTTGCCGTCGGCGAACACCAGCCGCGTCGCAGTGTTCTTCAAAGCGCAGCCGTCGAAATTCTGCATCAGCTCGCGCAGTGCCTCCAGCGTTGGTGCGGTCCGCGCCGCCTCGCGCGCTGAGGCGATCGCAACGTCAGGTGCGGGCGCGGCCTCGCCGCGCGTCACCGCAGGCGCTGCAACGGGGCGTGGCGCCTCGACCGGCTGAACCGCGCGCGCGACCGGGGGCGGCGCTTCCGGTTCGGCGAGCCGATCGATCGGTTCCTCGGCAAGCGCGCAGTCGACGCCCGCCTCCAGATAGAAGGCCAGCAGTTCGCGGACGGTGGGGGCGGGTTCGCTGATCATGGCAACTTATGACATTTAGGTCAGTTTAGGGGGCCTTGCATCCCAGCGAAACGCATTTCCGAGGTTGTCCTGCCCGGAAAAATCGGAAACAAGGGGGCGCAAACGACCAGGGACCGTCTCAAGGGCTGAGATCAGATGAGCACCGAAGAACTTCCTCCGCGCGAATCCATGGAATTCGACGTCGTCATCGTCGGCGCCGGTCCCTCGGGTCTTTCGGCCGCGATCCGGCTGAAGCAGCTCAACGCCGACCTCAACATCGTCGTGGTGGAGAAGGGCTCGGAAGTCGGCGCGCATATTCTCTCGGGTGCGGTGATCGATCCCGCCGGCCTCGACAAGCTTATTCCCGACTGGCGGAATGATCCCGACTGCTCGCTGAAGACAGAGGTCAAGGACGACCGCTTCTACTGGATGACGGCGGGCGGCGCGATCAAGCTGCCGAACTTCCTGATGCCGCCGCTGATGAACAATCATCATTGCTATATTGGCTCACTCGGCAATGTCTGTCGCTGGCTGGCGCGGAAAGCCGAAGCGCTCGGCGTCGAAATCTATCCGGGCTTTGCAGCCGCCGAAGTGCTCTACGACGAGAACAGTACGGTGAAGGGTATCGCCACCGGAGACATGGGCATCGGCAGGGACGGCAAGCCGAAGGATTCCTTTACCCGCGGCATGGAATTGCTCGGCAAGTACACGCTGTTCGCCGAGGGCGCCCGCGGCTCTCTCTCCAAGCAGCTCATTGCCAAGTTCGCGCTGGACGCGAGCAGCGAGCCGGGGAAATTCGGCATCGGCCTGAAGGAAGTCTGGCAGATCGATCCGGCCAAGCACCAGAAGGGGATGATCCAGCATTCCTTCGGCTGGCCGCTCGACATGAAGACCGGCGGCGGCTCGTTCCTCTACCATTACGACGACAATCTCGTGGCCGTCGGCTTCGTCGTGCATCTCAACTACGACGATCCGTATCTGTCGCCGTTCGACGAGTTCCAGCGCTTCAAGACCCATCCCTCGATCCGCGGCACGTTCGAAGGCGGCAAGCGGCTCGCCTATGGCGCGCGCGCCATCACGGAGGGCGGCTACCAATCGGTGCCGAAGCTCAGCTTCCCTGGCGGCGCGCTGATCGGCTGTGCGGCAGGTTTCGTCAACGTGCCGCGCATCAAGGGCGTCCACAACGCGATGGGCTCGGGCATGCTCGCCGCCGAGCATGTCGCCGCCGCGCTCGCGGCCGGCCGTGCCAATGACGAACTCGCCGAATATGAGAACGCGTGGCGCTCATCCTCGGTCGGCAAGGACCTGTTCCTGGTGCGCAACGTCAAGCCGCTATGGTCGAAGTTCGGCACCGTGCTCGGTGTCGCGCTCGGCGGCTTCGACATGTGGTGCAACACACTGTTCGGTGTCTCGCTGTTCGGCACGCAGTCACACGCCAAGCCCGACCGCGCCACGCTCGATCCTGCGAAAAGCCATGCACCGAAAAACTATCCGAAGCCGGACGGCAAGATCTCCTTCGACAAGCTGTCGTCGGTGTTCCTGTCCAACACCAACCATGAAGAGGACCAGCCGGTTCACCTGAAGGTTGCGGACATGGACCTCCAGAAGACCTCGGAGCACGACGTCTTTGCCGGCCCCTCGAACCGTTACTGCCCGGCCGGCGTCTATGAATGGGTGGAGGAGGGCGCGGCTCCGCGCTTCCAGATCAACGCCCAGAATTGCGTTCACTGCAAAACCTGCGACGTGAAGGATCCGAACGGCAACATCACCTGGGTTCCGCCGGAGGGCGGCGGTGGGCCAAACTACGAGGCCATGTAGGATTCGGGCAAACTGCCGCACGATTGCGTGAGGGCAGTGACCGGAGACACGGTCCGTGGCCACGATAAGGCCATAGTAAAAGCGTCTTGGGCAGGATCTTGGGGCGGACAGGACCGGTAGGGGCGAGCGCCGAATCGGCTTCCGAAAACCCCGCCGAATCCTTGCGATTGGACGCCAAAAGCGGCATTGTTCCCCGCCACGACGGTTCCGGGTCCCGATGCCACCGGTCGCGTTTGCAAGCGAGACGACCCCGACTTTCCAAACTTAAGGCGAGCCCTGATGTTTTCAAATCGTTTCAACCGCTGGACTGCTGCTGCCATCGCCCTTGCCGGTTCTGCGATCGTGGCGGTCCCTGGCGCGGTCTTGGCGCAGACGCCGGATCATCCGGCCGACACGGCGGTGCAGTTTCCGACCCGGAATGATTTGAAGTCGCTCACCGGCGCGGGCAGCTATCTCGCCGCGCGCCACGCCAGCGTCGAACGCGACGCCTCGTCCGCGGCCGCCTTCTACCGCTCGGCGCTGCGTACCGATCCCAAGAACAACGAGCTGCTCGACCGCGCCTTCATCTCCTCCGTCGCGGATGGCGACATCGACGAAGCCGTCAAGCTCGCCGAGCGCATCCTGACGATCGACAAGTCGAACCGCGTCGCGCGCCTCGTGGTCGGCGTGCACGATCTGAAGCTGAAGAAATATGCGACGGCGCAGAGCAACATCAACCAGTCGATCCGCGGGCCGATCACCGATCTGGTCGCGACGCTGTTGTCCGGCTGGGCTGCTTATGGCGCGGGCGACTCGAAGGCTGCCGTCGCCAGCATCGACAAGCTGACGGGCCCGGAATGGTATCCGCTGTTCAAGGACCTCCATGCTGGCCTGATCCTCGAGCTCGCCGGCAAGGAGAAGGACGCCGGAACCCGCTTCGAGCGCGCCTACAAGCTCGACGATTCCATGCTGCGCATCACCGAAGCCTATGCGCGCTGGCTGTCGCGCAACAAGGATGCGGCCGCCGCGACCACCGTCTACGAGGCCTTCGACAAGAAGCTCGCCCGTCATCCGCTGATCCAGGAAGGCCTGCGCGAGACCCGCGCCGGCAAGAAGATGCCTCCGCTGATCGATTCCGCGCAAGGCGGTGCGGCCGAAGCGCTTTACGGCATCGGCGCCACGCTGACCCGCCGCGGCGGCGAGGATCTTGCGCTGGTCTATCTCCAGCTTGCGCTCTATCTCCAGCCGAGCCATCCGCTCGCGCTGCTGTCGCTCGCCGATCTCTATGAATCGGTGAAGCGGCCGCAGATGGCGATCAAGGTCTATGAGCGCGTGCCGGCGAACTCGCCGTTGAAGCGCAACGCGCAGATCCAGCTCGCGGTCGATCTCGACTCCGCCGACAAGACCGACGAGGCGATCAAGATCCTCAAATCCGTGGTCCTGGAAGATCCGAAGGATCTCGAAGCCATCATGGCGCTCGGCAATATCGAGCGCGGCCGCAAGAAGTTCGGTGATTGCGGCGCGACCTATTCGCAAGGCGTCGAGGTGCTGCCGGCCGGCGCCGACAAATCCAACAGCGTCTGGTACTACTACCGCGGCATCTGCGAGGAGCGCTCAAAGCAGTGGGGCAAGGCGGAAGCCGACATGAAGAAGGCGCTCGAGCTCCAGCCCGACCAGCCGCATGTCCTCAACTATCTCGGCTATTCCTGGATCGATCAGGGCGTCAATCTCGATGACGGCATGAAGATGATCAAGCGCGCCGTCGAGCAGCGGCCTGACGACGGCTACATCGTCGACTCGCTCGGCTGGGCCTATTACCGCATCGGCAATTACGAGGAGGCGGTGAAGAACCTCGAGCGTGCGATCGACCTGAAGCCCGAGGATCCCACCATCAACGACCATCTCGGCGACGCCTACTGGCGCATCGGCCGCACGCTGGAAGCCAAATTCCAGTGGTCGCATGCGCGGGATCTGAAGCCCGAGCCGGACGACCTGCCGAAGATCGAGGCCAAGATTGCCAATGGTCTGACCGACGACAATTCGAATTCTTCGGCCGCGCAGGCCGAGAAGAAGAAGGACGACGGCAAGGGCGGTTGATCCAAAAAGGGGCAGGGGTTGGTCGCCGATGTCGGCGTTGATTGAAGAAGGACGGGCGAAGGTCAATTTGAGCCTTCGCGTCGTCGGTCGTCGCACCGACGGCTATCATGATCTCGAAAGCGTGGTCGCATTCGCCGATTGCGCCGATCGTCTCACGCTCGAGCCCGGAAGTGAGCTGAAGCTCACCACCACGGGCCCGTTGGCTGCAGCCTGTGGCGACACCGCCGACAATCTCGTGCTCAAGGCGTCAAGGCTTCTCGCCGAAGCCGTGCCGAACCTGAAGCTCGGTGCCTTCGCGCTCGACAAGGTGCTGCCCGTTGCAGCCGGTATCGGTGGCGGCTCTGCGGATGCTGCGGCCGCCTTGCGGCTGCTTGCGCGCCTCAACAATCTGTCGCTCGATGATCCCCGCTTGCAGGAGGTCGCGCTTGCGACCGGCGCCGACGTGCCGGTGTGCCTGCTCTCGCGCGCCTGCGACATGACCGGCGTCGGCGAGCAACTCCTGCCGCTGATGCTGCCGAGCATGCCCAGTGTGATGGTGAATCCCCGCGTGCCGGTGGCGACCAAGGACGTGTTCCAGGCGCTGGGCCTGCGCAACGGCGAGCTTCTGGTCGGCGCCACCGACGTCCTTGAAGCGCCGGCCTGGCCGGAGGGGGGTGCCTCGACCACAGACTGGGTCGACGTCCTCTCGACCGTTGCCAACGATCTCGAAGCCCCCGCAATGCGCATCGAGCCCGTGATCGGCGAGGTGCTGGACGCCTTGCGCGCCTGTGCTGGTGTCAAGCTCGCCCGCATGTCGGGTTCGGGCGCGACCTGCTTTGCGATCTTCGGCGACGCGGCACACGCTCACGCCGCAGCCGAAACGATTCGCCGTGATCACTCCGGCTGGTGGGTGCATGCGGGGACGTTGAGCTAGCTGCTTGCAATGACGTGGATGTAGCCGGGTGCCGAGCACTCGACTACCGTGGGGAAGGCGCGACAGCGCCGTGCCCACCATGCATCGACGTCGCGTAGTAGAAGTGGTGGGCACGCTTCGCTTTGCCCACCCTACAGCAGATGAGCTAGCCTGCGCCTTCCTCTGTCACGCCTAAAAACCGCTTGATCGCACCTAACACCTCTCGCGGCCGGTCGTGATGCAGCCAGTGTCCGGCGCCGCTGATCGTCTCGATGCGCGCTTTCTGGAAATAATTCTCGAGGCCTGCCGCCTTGGAGCCGGCGAGGAAGCTTTCGTCGGCATTGAGGAGCAGCGTTGGACAGGCGATGCGAGCCCACAGCGCGACGTGATCATCTGGCCATAGCCGCTGCGGCGCAGTCACGCGCTGGTAGGGATCGAACTTCCAGCGATAGGTGCCATCGTCGTTTTGGCGCACCCCGTGCGTTGCGAGGTGCAGCGCCAGCTCGCGCGACAGGCGTTTGTTGTAGGTTCTCATCTGCGCCGCAGCGTCCTCGATCGTGCGATAGGAGCGGGGGGCGCGGTCGTGCAATTTGTCGAGCTGACCGACCCATTTGGTGATGCGTTCGGGCGTGGGGGCCCTTTGCGCATCCGGCAAGACCGTCACGCCGTCGAGAACCACCAGCGCGGATACCTGCTCCGGAAACGATCCCGAATAGATCAGGCTCACCATCCCGCCCATCGAATGGCCGATGAGGATCACCTGTTGCGCGGCGATGGCGCGGACGAGCTGGGCCAGATCGTACACATACTCGGTCAGCGCGTAGCTGCCGCCTTTGGTCCAGTCGGAATCGCCGTGCCCGCGAAGGTCGGGCGCGAGCACGTGAAAATGCGGCTGCAACGCGCGGGCGATGACGTCCCAGCTGCGGCAATGGTCGCGCCCGCCATGGACCAGGATGACGACTGGCGCGCCTTCGTTGCCCCAGTCGGCATAATGCAGCCGCAGGCCGTGAGACTCGTAGAAGCGACTTTTTGGGGCGAGCACCATGCCACGGCCCTGCGGTGCGCTAGCTCTGCACGGGCCGCCTCGCCAGCGCGAGCGAGAGGCCGAGACCTGCGATGAAGATGCCGGAGCCCTGGGTGAGGCGCTGCATGAGACGCGGCCGACCGATCAATTGCGCGCGGGTGAGGGAGGCCATCAGCACGACAACGACATCGGCGAGCGTATTTAGCGTCACCGAGATCGCGCCGAGCAGGATGAACTGCAGCGTGGGGCTGGCGGCGGACGGATCGAGAAACTGCGGTATGAAGGCCAGGAAGAACGCCGCAGTCTTCGGATTCAGAGCCTCTACCAGCACGCCGTCGCGGAAGGCGCGCTTGTCGCCGACGGGCTCACGCTCCAGCGATTGAAGCTGGCCCGCGCTGCGAACCGTCCGGATGCCGAGCCAGACGAGGTACATCGCGCCGCCGAACTTCACGGCGGCGAAGAGCTCGGCGCTCGCAAGGATGATGGCGGAGATGCCGAGGCTGCCCGCAACCACGTGGACCATGCCGCCGAGCGCCGTGCCGGCAGTCGAGACAAATCCGCTCGCACGCCCTTCCGACAAGCTCCGTGCCGCGACGTAGAAGATGCCGGGACCGGGAACGAGTGCAATGACGAGGGCGGCAGCGAGGAACAGCCAGAAATTCGTGTCGATCATTTGCGCGGAGACCGGTAGAGCATGATCCGGAAAAGTGTGGAGCGGTTTTCCGAAAAGATCATGCTCGAACAATGACCTAAAGCGCGATGACGATTCATCCCAATTTCATCGCGCTTTAGTGAGACCGTGCGAGGCAGAACGCCACGACCTGCTCCAGCGCGCTCTTCATCGGCGAGGACGGGAACAGCGCCAGCGCATCCACAGCCATGGCGCCGTAATGCTGGGCGCGGCTCAGCGTGTCCTCGAGCGCACGGTGCTTGTTCATCAGCCCGATGGCGTGATCGAGATCGGTGTCCCCAATCTCACCGCGCTCCAGCGCCCTTATCCAGAAGGCGCGCTCGGTGTCATTGCCGCGGCGGAAGGCGAGCACCACCGGCAGTGTGATCTTGCCTTCGCGGAAATCGTCGCCGGTATTCTTGCCGAGCTTGGCGCTCTTGCCGCCATAGTCGAGCACGTCATCCACGAGCTGGAAGGCGATGCCGAGATTCATGCCGACCGAGCGGCAAGCGGTCTGCTCGGCCTTCGGGCGGTTGGCGAGCACCGGCCCAACCTCGCAGGCGGCCGCGAACAATTCTGCGGTCTTGGCGCGGATCACGGCGAGATATTCGTCCTCGGTGGTCGCGGTGTTCTTGGCGGCCGCGAGCTGCATCACCTCGCCCTCGGCGATCGTCGCGGCTGCTGCCGAGAGGATGTCGAGCGCCCGCAACGAGCCGACCTCAACCATCATGCGGAAGGCTTGTCCGAGCAGGAAGTCGCCGACCAGCACGCTGGCCTCGTTGCCCCAGAGCATGCGTGCCGACAGCTTGCCACGGCGCATCTCGCTCTCGTCGACGACGTCGTCGTGCAGCAGGGTTGCGGTATGCATGAACTCGACGGAAGCGGCGAGCTTGATATGGCCGTCGCCCGCGTAGCCGGCGAGGTTGGCCATGGCGAGGGTGAGCATCGGCCGCAGGCGCTTACCGCCGGAGGAAATCAGGTGGTTGGCGACCTCCGGGATCATCGTCACCTCGGAGCCGGTCCGCGACAGGATGGTCGCATTGACCCGTTCCATGTCGGGGGCGACGAGGGCAACCAGCTCTTCGATCGACGCGCCGGGAGTTTCGAAAGGTACGATTACGGCCACGCCGGTCTCCAATATTTGCCCGGGAAGGGCTATTCTGATCCAAAGACAATAGAAACTGCGGACGGACGCGGCAAGTGCCGCGGAACCATTGACATTTCCGCCCACCCCGCGTCAGGCAGGAGGCTCGTTTTGCGCGAACTGGTTCGGACCAACGACATGGTGCTGGTGTCGGCGATAGGCGCGTTGCTTGACGGCGCCAATATCCACCATCTGGTGCTGGACCAGAACATGAGCATCATCGAGGGCTCGCTCGGCATCCTGCCGCGGCGGATCCTGGTCCATGAGGACGACGCCAGCGCGGCGCGGCAGCTCCTCACCGAGGCCGGCCTGAGCCACGAATTGCGCGGCGATGACTGAGCTCGCCCCGAACGTCGATGATGTCACCGAGGACGCGTTCCTGGACGGGCAATTGCGGCTGATGCAGAAGCGGTCCGGTCACCGCGCCGGTCACGATGCGATCCTGCTGGCCGCGGCGACCGCGGCCAAGGCCGGCAACCGCGTCGTCGATTTCGGCGCCGGCATCGGTGCGGCGGGGCTGGCGCTGGCGCGGCGCGTCCCCGGGGTCAGCCTGATGCTGGTCGAGATCGATCCGGAGCTTGGCAGCCTCGCGCGCGCCAACGCGGCCGCGAATGCGATTGAAGCCGAGGCGATCGTCCTCGACGTCACGGCCGGTTCGGAGAGCTTCGCGGCAAACGGCCTTTGGCCTGACAGCGTTGACGTCGTCCTGATGAATCCGCCCTTCAACGATGCCGTGCGCCATCGCGGCTCTCCGGACCAGGCGCGTCACGTTGCCCATGTGGCGACCACGGAGACGCTGCATGCCTGGGTGCATGCAGCGCGGCGCATTCTCAAATCAGGTGGCGCGCTGACCTTGATCTGGCGCGCAGATGGGATAGCAGACGTACTGACAGCGCTGTCACGCGGCTTCGGAAGCCTCTCGGTGTTGCCGGTTCATGGCGACGCGGAGAAGCCTGCGATCCGTGTGCTGGTCCGCGCCATCAAAGGCAGCAGGGCGCCGACGCGCATCCTGCCGGGCCTGATGCTCAACGAAGAGTCAGGCGTGCCTAAAAAAGAGTTACGGGACGTACTTTCGGGGAGGGCGGTGCTGCCGCTGGCGGCGGCTTGAAAATCTACTGGGGAAGCGAGTTCGACTGCTGGTCCTGCGCTGTGGTGAAGCGAATCGCCGTGAACAGCGCACCCATCAGCATCATCAGCAGATAAATCTTCATGTCGTTCTCCGCTGCCTCATTGCAGCCTCCTTACGGAGACTTTGCAAAACACGTTCCAGGCACTTCCAATGACAGTCGCGTGATAAGAAATGGTAAAGACGAGGTAACGGCATGGCCGAACAATTGAACGATCCCAACACGTCCGGCCTGATCGACAAGTTCGTGGAGTATCTTCCGGCGCGCTTTCGCCCTGGCGCTGCGGTCGTGCCGGTGGTGCGGCTCTCCGGGGTGATCGGCGCGGTAACGCCGCTGCGGCCGGGCATGACGCTCGCAGGCATCGCGCGGGTGCTGGAGCGCGCCTTCTCATTCCGCAACGCCAAGGCGGTGGCGCTCGTCATCAACTCGCCGGGCGGTTCGCCGGTGCAGTCGCGCCAGATCTATCTGCGCATCAAGCAGCTTGCGGCCGAGAAGAAGCTTAAGGTCTTGGTGTTCGTCGAGGACGTCGCGGCGTCCGGCGGCTACATGATCGCCTGCGCGGGCGACGAGATCTTCTGCGATCCCTCCTCGATCCTCGGCTCCATTGGCGTGGTCGGCGGCAGCTTCGGCTTCCAGGAGGCGATCAAGCGGCTCGGCATCGAGCGGCGGCTCTATACCGCCGGCGAGCACAAGGCGATGCTCGATCCATTCCTGCCCGAAAACCCTGATGACGTGGCGCGGCTGAAGAAGCTTCAGCGCGAGATCCACGCGATCTTCATTACGCTCGTGAAGGAGAGCCGGGGCGCGCGCCTGAAGGGCGGCGAGGACACCCTGTTCACCGGCGAATATTGGGCGGGCGACACTGCGATCTCGCTGGGCCTTGCCGACGGGATCGGCGACCTCCGCTCAACTCTTCGTGCCCGCTATGGCGAGAAGGTTCTCACCCCCGTGATCGCCCAGCCGACCGGGCTGCTGTCCGGTCTGTTTGGCCGCAAATCACCCGGCGCAGGCCAGCTTTCGGCCCTGGAAGGGATGGCTGGGCTGCCGGAGGAGCTGATTTCGGCGCTGGAAACGCGGGCGATTTGGGCAAAATTCGGGTTCTAGCAGGAGCCGGCCCGCGCCATTTGGTCCGAACCAAGCCAATTGCGGCGCGGGCTCGTCTGCGCGAGAATGCGCGTGGGGGCTGAGCATTGAACAAGGATCGACCGATGCCGCCGTTCGTTGCATTCGCGGGCGTCCTGGGCGGGCTAGCCGTGGTCCGCTGGGCCTACAAGACCGCAGTCCGGATCAACCAGGAACTGGAGGAGATGCGCCTGTCGCGCGTCGCTGAAGCCGCGCGCATGGGGGAAATCCAGACGCTGAAGCGCGACCCGGTCACCGGGGCGTATCGCCCGGGGTAGCTGCGCTGCCGTAGGGTGGGCAAAGCGAAGCCGTGCCCACCACTTCTGATGCGGTTAACGAAAGATGGTGGGCACGGCGCAAGAGCGCCTTAGCCCACCCTACTGCATCGTCGCGGGATGATGGGCTGTTTGCCCCAATCCGCCCTTTGCCTTGATTCCCACCGCCGCCGTCGATACGGTCCCGCGCGATTCAACCCCCCGCGAAAGCCTGACCTGACGATGGACGCTTCCTTGCCCGCCCATATGCGCCCGGACCGCTCGTTCCAGGGCCTGATCCTGGCGCTGCAACGCTATTGGGCGGATTACGGCTGCGTGATCCTCCAGCCCTACGACATGGAGGTCGGCGCCGGCACCTTCCACCCTGCGACCACCCTGCGCGCGCTCGGCCCGAAACCGTGGAATGCCGCCTATGTGCAGCCCTCGCGCCGGCCGAAGGACGGCCGCTACGGTGAGAACCCGAACCGGCTCCAGCACTATTACCAGTTCCAGGTGATCCTCAAGCCGTCGCCGCCGGACCTTCAGGAGCTGTACCTGAAGTCGCTCGCCGCGATCGGCATCGATTCCACCGTGCACGACATCCGCTTCGTCGAGGACGACTGGGAGAGCCCGACGCTGGGCGCGTGGGGGCTGGGGTGGGAATGCTGGTGCGACGGCATGGAAGTGTCGCAGTTCACCTACTTCCAGCAGGTTGCCGGCGTCGAATGCGCGCCGGTCGCGGGCGAACTCACCTACGGGCTCGAGCGGCTTGCCTGCTACCTGCAGGGCGTCGACCGCATCATGGACCTCAACTTCAACGGCCGCGAAGGCGACCAGAAGGTCACCTATAAGGACGTCTTCTTTCAAGCTGAGCAGGAATATTCGCGGCACAATTTCGAATATGCCGACACCGCGATGCTGTTCGAGCAGTTCAAGATGGCCGAGGACGCCTGCAAGAAATATCTCGCGGCCGGCTGGCGCGAAGCCAGCAACCGCAGGGAGCACCTGATGGCGCTGCCGGCCTATGACCAGTGCATCAAGGCGAGCCACGTCTTCAATCTGCTCGATGCACGCGGCGTCATCTCGGTCACGGAGCGGCAGAGTTACATTTTCCGGGTGCGCGAGCTTGCAAAGGCCTGCGGCGAGGCCTGGGTGCACACCGAAGCGGGCGGAGTGGCCTGATGCCCGATTTGCTGCTGGAGCTGTTTTCCGAGGAAATCCCTGCGCGCATGCAGGCCAAGGCGGCCGACGACCTGCGCCGCATGGTCACCGACAAGCTCGTGGCCGAAGGCCTCGTCTACGAAGGCGCCAAGGCGTTTGCGACCCCGCGCCGCCTCGCGCTCACCGTGCACGGCATCCCCACGCGCCAGCCTGATCTGAAGGAAGAGCGCCGTGGTCCGCGCGTTGGCGGACCTGAGCCCGCGATCCAGGGATTCTTGAAAGCCACGGGCCTTGCCTCGCTGAGCGAGGCGAAGATCCAGAGCGACAAGAAGGGCGACTTCTACATCGCGCTGATCGAGAAGCCGGGCCGCGCGGCGATCGATGTGATCGCCGAGATCCTCCCCGTCATCATCCGCACCTTCCCCTGGCCGAAGTCGATGCGCTGGGGCGCGCGCTCGGCCAAGTCGGGTTCGCTGAGCTGGGTGCGTCCGCTGCACGCGATCACCGCGACCTTCGGCCTCGAGACCGAAGAGCCTGACGTGGTGAAGTTCTCCGTCGACGGCATCGAGACGGGCCAGACTACCTATGGTCATCGCTTCCTGGCGCCAGCCGCGATCAACGTGCGCCGCTTCGAGGACTACGAGGCGAAACTGCTCGACGCCAAGGTCGTGCTCGATCCGGAGCGCCGCAAGGACTCGATCCTGACCGACGCCAAGCAGCTTGCCTTTGCGCAGGGCTTTGAGCTGGTCGAAGATCAAAACCTGCTCGACGAGGTCGCGGGCCTCATTGAATGGCCGGTCGTGCTGATGGGATCGTTCGATCAGGAATTCCTGTCGATCCCGGCTGAAGTGATCCGCGCCACCATCCGCAACAACCAGAGGTGTTTCGTTGTGAGCGATCCCAAAACGGGCAAGCTCGCGAGCAAGTTCATCCTGGTTGCGAATATCGAAGCGGCCGACGGCGGCAAGGCGATCGTCTCCGGCAACGAGCGTGTGATCCGCGCGCGGTTGAGCGATGCGAAGTTCTTCTACGACACCGACTTGAAGACGAAGCTCGAGGACCGGCTGCCGAAGTTCGAGCACATCGTGTTCCATGAGAAGCTCGGCACGCAGGCAGAGCGCATCAAGCGCATCGAGCGCCTGGCGGCCGAGATTGCGCCGCTGGTTGGTGCGGATGTTGCGAAAGCAAAGCGCGCCGCGCATCTGGCCAAGGCGGATTTGCTGACGGAAGTCGTCGGCGAATTCCCGGAAGTTCAGGGCCTGATGGGCAGGTACTACGCGCTCGCGCAGGGTGAGGACGCGTCCGTCGCGGCCGCGTGTGAGGAGCACTACAAGCCGCAAGGGCCGGCGGATCGGGTTCCGACAGATCTGGTCAGCGTGGCAGTCGCGCTGGCGGACAAGATCGATACGCTGGTTGGCTTCTGGGCGATCGACGAGAAGCCAACGGGATCGAAAGATCCGTATGCGTTGCGTCGTGCGGCGCTGGGTGTGATCAGGCTGATTGCCGAGAACACGCTGCGCCTGTCGCTCCTGAAGGTGGCGGCGTCGGCGCTTGCCGGTTTGTCGATGAAGCCCGCGGATGCGCAGAAGATCCCGAACGATCTCCTCGCTTTCTTCGCCGACCGTCTCAAGGTCCAGCTCCGTGAGCAGGGCGCGCGTCATGATCTCGTCGACGCCGTGTTCGCGCTCGGCGGCCAGCACGACCTCCTGATGATCGTTCGCCGCGTCGAGGCGCTCGGCAAGTTCCTTGACAGTGACGACGGCAAGAACCTGCTCGCCGGTACGAAGCGCGCCGGCAATATCCTGTCGATCGAGGAGAAGAAGGATAAGCGCACGTTCGACGGCGCGCCTGATGCGGCGCTCTACAGCCTGCCTGAAGAGAAAGCGCTGGCTAAGGCGATCGGCGAGGTGAAGGCGGAGGCAAGCGCTGCCGTCGCCAAGGAAGATTTCGCCGGCGCGATGAGCGCAATGGCAAAGCTCCGTCCGCCGGTCGATGCCTTCTTCGACAAGGTCCGCGTCAACGACGAGGACCCGAAGGTGCGCGAGAACCGGTTGAAGCTGCTGAACGAAATTCGTAGCGCCACGCGCGCGGTGGCGGACTTCTCGAAGATCCAAGATTGATCGAAGATCCAAGATTGACGATCTCGTGCCCCGGCTGCTGCGCAGCGCGCCGCCCTTTGCGGCGTGGTGCGCTGCTGATCCGGGGCCCATGCCGTGTGCACTCGGCTTCTGGGTCCCGGGTCTGCGCTTCGCTTGCCCGGGACACGAGAGCGCGCGTAAGAAAAAGCCCCGCCCGGCGGGGGGATGGACCGGGCGGGGCCTGATGTCCGAAAACTCTATTCGCGCCAAATCGAGTGAGACGCGCCGGACACCTAGTCGAGTACCTCGACGATTCGCCGCGAGCGCGGTTCGATCAGCACGGTCTCGCCGTTCACGACGGTGTAGCGATAGGTCGTCGGACCGAAGCGCTGCGGCACGTCATAGTAGGTGATGCCGGTTTCCGGCAGCACGGTGCCGACCACGACGCGGTCGGGCACGCTGAAGGCCGGCACGCGCTGCTCCACGACGTAATCGCGAAACGCCGGACGTTGTTCGACGGCGATGCCAGGGCTGCGTTCGGTCACGACGGGCGCGCGGCCGATCGTGACGTCGGCTTGCGCCTGCGCCGCGACGGGCGCGCCGAGCGCGACGCCAAGCGCTGCAAGTGCAAGAATCCTGTTCCGCATGGGCAACTCCTCACGAAGATGATTCGGCGCCACGCCAGTGGCGCGACCCGGTTGCCAATGCATGCACCCTGTCCAATGTTCCGAAAGATTGAGTGCCGCATCGGCGGCAATTTCAGGCAGTTTTCGCGAAGGGCGGAACTCATATATGGGCTCGCGCGTCTCTACTCGCGGAACCGGCACCGGTATGATCCGGCCGCGATTCGCATCACCCCAAAGGCTCACTCGCCCAAGCCTCGAGAAAGATATTTCATGCACCTCACCATCGCCCACATCTCGCCGATCATGTCGCTGATCGCGGGCGTGCTCATCCTGATCATGCCGCGGCTCCTCAATCTGATCGTCGCGATCTTTCTGATCCTGAACGGCGCGATCGGGCTTGGCCTTTTGAAGTGGCTGCATCTCTAGGGCATGATCCGGACCCGTAGGGCCGCGTTAGCGCAAAGTGCGCAGCGGTTTTCCGAGCAGATCATGCCAAAGCCATAGTGCCGTTCATTTTCCGGAACTGTTCGACTTGCGCGAGCCCGCCCAAAGTGGTGTAAGGCCCGCGATTTCCCATCCCTCTCGCAGGTTGTGTGCAAGCCATGGCCAAAGCCGCCTCGAAGCCTAAAAAAATACCAGCGAAATCAAAGCCCTCTGCAAAGGCGAAAGCCGTGCCGGCGGCTCGCAAGGCGCTGCCCAAGAGCGCTGTGAAGAGCCCGGTCAAGGCTGCTGCGAAACCCGTCGCCAAGCCGGCGGCCAAGGCAGCGAGCAAGCCCTCGAACAAGCCGGCTGCGAAGCCGGCACCCGCCGTCAAGGCGGGCAAGTGGGTCTACACCTTTGGCGACGGCAAGGCCGAGGGCAAATCCGAAATGCGCGACCTGCTCGGCGGCAAGGGCGCCAACCTCGCCGAGATGGCCAATCTCGGCCTGCCCGTGCCTCCAGGCTTCACCATCCCGACCTCTGTCTGCACCTATTTCTACGCCCACGAGAAGACCTATCCGAAGGAATTGAAAGCGCAGGTCGAGAAGGCGCTCGACTATGTCGGCAAGCTGACCGGCAAGGCGTTCGGCGATGCCAAGAACCCGCTGCTCGTCTCGGTGCGCTCCGGCGCGCGCGCATCGATGCCGGGCATGATGGACACCGTGCTCAATCTCGGCCTCAACGATGAGACCGTGGAAGCGCTGTCCGAACTGTCGGGCGACCGCCGCTTTGCCTATGACAGCTATCGCCGTTTCATCACCATGTATTCCGACGTGGTGCTCGGCTTCGAGCATCACCACTTCGAGGAAATCCTCGACACATTCAAGGACAGCCAGGGCTACGCGCTCGACACCGATCTCACTGCCGAGGACTGGGTCGATCTGGTCGGCAAGTACAAGGATGCGGTGGCGCACGAGACCGGCAAGGAGTTTCCGCAGGATCCGCACGACCAGCTCTGGGGCGCGATCGGCGCCGTATTCTCATCCTGGATGAATGCGCGCGCGGTGACCTACCGCAAGCTGCACGACATCCCGGAATCCTGGGGCACCGCGGTCAACGTGCAGGCCATGGTGTTCGGCAACATGGGCGAGACGTCGGCGACCGGCGTCGCCTTCACCCGCAACCCCTCGACCGGCGAGAGCAGGCTCTATGGCGAGTTCCTGATCAACGCGCAGGGCGAGGACGTGGTGGCGGGCATCCGCACGCCGCAGGACATCACCGAGGACGCGCGGCAAGAATCCGGCTCCGACAAGCCGTCGATGGAAACGGCGATGCCGGAGGCGTTCAAGGAGCTGACGCGCATCTACACGCAGCTCGAAAAGCATTACCGCGACATGCAGGACATGGAGTTCACCGTCGAGCGCGGCAAGCTCTGGATGCTGCAGACCCGCGGCGGAAAACGCACCGCGAAGGCGGCGCTGCGTATCGCGGTCGAGCTCGCCAATGAGGGGCTGATCTCGAAGAAGGAAGCGGTGACGCGCATCGATCCTGCTTCGCTCGATCAGCTCCTGCATCCGACCATCGATCCCAACGCCAAGCGCGACGTGATCGCGACCGGCCTGCCGGCCTCGCCTGGTGCTGCCTCCGGCGAGATCGTGTTCTCCTCGGATGAAGCCGCCAAGCTTCAGGCCGACGGACGCAAGGTCATCCTGGTTCGTATCGAGACCAGCCCCGAAGACATCCACGGCATGCACGCGGCCGAGGGCATCCTCACCACCCGCGGCGGCATGACCTCGCACGCGGCGGTGGTCGCACGCGGCATGGGCAAGCCTTGCGTCTCCGGCTGCGGCACGATCCGTGTCGACTATGGCCGCGGCACCATGAGCATCGGCTCGCGCACCTTCAAGACCGGCGACGTCATCACCATCGACGGTTCGCTCGGCCAGGTGCTTGCGGGCCGTATGCCGATGATCGAGCCGGAACTGTCCGGCGAATTCGGCACGCTGATGAACTGGGCCGATCAGGTCCGCAAGATCGGCGTGCGTGTCAACGCTGACACGCCGGAGGATGCGCGCACCGCGCTCAAGTTCGGCGCGGAAGGCATTGGCCTCTGCCGCACCGAGCACATGTTCTTCGAGGAGACGCGCATCCGCACGGTGCGCGAGATGATCCTCTCCGAGGACGAGCAGTCGCGCCGCGCCGCGCTTGCAAAGCTCCTTCCCATGCAGCGCGCCGACTTCGTCGAGCTGTTTGAGATCATGAAGGGCCTGCCCGTCACGATCCGCTTGCTCGATCCGCCGCTGCACGAGTTCCTGCCGCATACCCACGCCGAGGTCGAGGAAGTGGCACGCGCCATGAACACCGACCCGCGCCGCCTGGCCGACCGTGCGCGCGAGCTCTCCGAGTTCAATCCGATGCTCGGCTTCCGCGGCTGCCGCATCGCGATCGCATATCCCGAGATCGCCGAGATGCAGGCGCGCGCGATCTTCGAGGCTGCGGTCGAGGCGCAGCGGCGCACCGGCAAGGCCGTTGGCCTCGAGGTGATGGTGCCGCTGATCGCGACCAAGGCCGAGCTCGATCTCGTCAAGGCGCGCATCGATGCCACCGCCCAGGCGGTGATGCGCGACACCAACACCAAGCTCGCCTATCAGGTCGGCACTATGATCGAGCTGCCGCGCGCCTGCCTGCTCGCGGCTGAGATCGCGCAGTCGGCCGAGTTCTTCTCCTTCGGCACCAACGACCTGACGCAGACCACCTACGGCATCAGCCGCGACGACGCTGCGAGCTTCCTCGGTCCCTACGTGACCAAGGGAATCCTCTCGATCGATCCCTTCATCGCGCTCGATCAGGAAGGCGTCGGCGAGCTCGTCAAGATCGGCGTCGCGCGCGGCCGCAAGACGCGCGCTTCGCTGAAAGTGGGCATCTGCGGCGAGCACGGCGGCGATCCCGCCTCGGTGGCGTTCTGCCATGCGATCGGCCTCGACTACGTCTCCTGTTCGCCCTATCGCGTGCCGATCGCACGCCTTGCGGCGGCCCAGGCCGCGCTCGGCAAGCAGGTCGCAAGCCAGGCGTGAGCAGGCCCGCGTGAGATACGAGTTGGAGGAGGCGGGGCGATTGCCCCGCCTCTTTTTTGTTTATGTCGGTGTCTCCACGCCGTCATTGCGAGCGCAGCGAAGCAATCCAAACTGTCGCCGCGGAAAAACTCGCGATTGCGTCGTCGCTTTGCTCCTCGCAATGACGAGCTTGGGGTAAGCGCGCTCTACGCACTCTCGATGTCATCGCCCGGCTTGACCGGGCGATCCAGTACTCCGAGACGGTCGTGCTAGAATCGATAAGCCCCGGCGTACCGGATTCCCCGCTTTCGCGGGGAATGACAGCGGCTGTGTGGAGGGACCGTTGCGCAATGACGGAGTTTGGTGATGCGTGTCCCGCAATGACACGCGTCATAAAGAGTTCCTTCACCATATGTGTTGACCAGGCATTTACCTCTTCGCGTGAGGTCGCATTTACCAACGTGTCCGGTCGCCTCGTGAAAACACCTGCGGTTGCTTGAGTGTGGTGCACGAGCAACGTCGATTAACTCCCCGGCAACCTAAATTAGATACCAACAAAAAGGATCGAATTGCACGGACGCACTGCGTTCGATCTTCTCTAGCGTAAGCGTTGCGTGAGCGTATCGATGTTTGTGTTGCGTAACCATCCGAAGGGCGCGCGGTTCGCGTCCTTCGGCATCGGTCTCTGCATCTTCGCATTGGTGCCGAGAGAGACCGGATATCAGGACATTGCTTCGCTGCTGGCGCGCCAACCCGGCGTCGCCGAGCGCTGGCAGAGGCAGGTATTTTCCGCGGCGTCCTCGATCCAGCTCGCCACCTACAGCTTCGCCCGTCCGATCGGAACCTCGGCTCCGCAGAGCGCGAGCTATCGCCTCGCGAGCCTGGACGATCGCGACATCACGGGCGGCATCGCGCGCAATCCGGCGCTCCAGACGCCACCGCGCTATCAGGCCGCCGATTTTCCGCGCGTGGATCGCACGCTCAAGGGCGACCGTCTCGCGACCGTCACGCCCGCGCCGGCAGAGTCCGCCGCGCCATCCGCAACGCCCGCCGCGCAGGATCCCGCGACATCGAACAGCTCGGTCTTTGGCGCCAAGACGGCCGCGTTGCCGCAGGCGATGTCGCCGGAGTCCGCGGCCGCGCTTGATCCCGAACTCGAGGAGGCGCTGCGCGCGCCGCCGCTACCGCAATATTCGACCACGCCATCGGCAAGCGACACGGCGCTGTCGCTTGCAGCCCAGCCGCTCAACGATTTGAAGCGGGCCCCGGCTGCGCCGGCGCGCGATCCCTTCAGCGTCAAGACGTCGAACCTGTTCTTCGGCAGCTCGTCGCTCGGCGGCAGTCTCGAGAGCATGGAGAGCTGGCAGCCCGGCGCCGAGCCGCTGATCGTAATGTCGGACCCCGACATGAAGGTGATGGCCTCGCTGTCGCCGCCGTCCGAGGAGGTCGCAAGGGCGACCGAGAGCGGCGAGAGCGTCGCGCCCAAGGGCGAGGTCAACGCCGACGACCAGCGCGTCAGATCGCCGGCCGAACGGCTCGGCCTCGACGATAAGTCGCGCGCCAAATCAGAGAAGTGCCTGGCTGAAGCCGTGTATTTCGAATCGCGTGGCGAGGCCGTGCGTGGCCAGATGGCGGTTGCGCAGGTGGTGATGAACCGCGTCTTCTCCGGCAAATATCCGGACACCGTGTGCGGCGTGGTCTATCAGAACAAATACCGCCACTTCGCCTGCCAGTTCACTTTCGCCTGCGACAACAATCCCGACGTGATCCGTGAGCCCGACATGTGGGAGCGCGCCAAGAAGATTGCGAAAGCAACGCTCGACGGCCAGATCTGGCTGCCCGAGGTCGGCAAGTCGACGCACTACCACGCCTATTGGGTGCGCCCGTCCTGGGTCGCCGAGATGAAGAAGATGTACAAGTTCGGCGTGCACACCTTCTACCGGCCGCGCGCCTGGGGTGACGGCAGCGAGGAGCCGAGTTGGGGCACCCCGGCACAGACCGCCGCGCTCTCAGCCGAGCTCGCGCAGGAAGCCAAGAGTTCGGCCGAGCTCGGCACGACCGAGCGGCGGTAGCCGCTCAAGCCTCGATATCCAGCGCGCAGTCGAAGTTCGGGGCTGAATGCGTGAGCGCGCCGGACGAGACGTAGTCGATGCCCGTCGCTGCGATCGCTGGGATCGACTCCAGTGTGACGCCACCGGACGCTTCCAGAGGGACGCGGCCGGCCGCGAGCTTCACGGCTTCTCGCAGCGTTGCGATATCCATGTTGTCGAGCAGCACGGCGTCGGCAAGGCCAGTGCCCAGCACCTCGCGTAGTTGCGCCAGCGTATCGACCTCGATCTCGATCTTCACGAGATGGCCGGCATGGCTGCGGGCGCGCTCCAGCACGGGGCGGATGCCGCCGGCGACCGCGATATGATTGTCCTTGATCAGGATCGCATCATCCAGGCCAAAGCGATGGTTGAAGCCACCGCCGCAGCGCACTGCGTATTTCTCCAGCGCGCGCAGCCCCGGCGTGGTCTTGCGCGTGCAGCAGATCCGCATCTTGCTGCCTTCGGTTTGGCGGACGTAGTCAGCCGTCAGCGTCGCAATTCCCGAGAGCCGTCCGACGAAATTCAGCGCGGTTCGCTCGGCCGTGAGAATGGCGCGGGCGGGGCCGGTGATCGTCAGCACACGCTGTCCGGCCTTCACATCAGCGCCATCGCGGCCGTGCGCCTGCACATTGATTGCATCGGAGAGCTTTTGCAGCGTCGCCAGGGCCAGCGGCAGGCCGGCGATCACGCCAGCCTGGCGGGCGACCAGGATTGCGTGGGCCGTGTTGGCCTCGGGGATCGTCGCGAGCGAGGTGATGTCGCCGGCGCGGCCAAGATCCTCGTCAAGCGCGTGGTGCACCGCCTCGTCGATCGCGAGCGGTGAGAGAAAAGCGTCGGGATGGAGCAGGGAAGCTGGGGTCATGACAAAATCTCCGTCAGGCGAGCATGGCTTGCGCCGCCCGGCGCGTGGGTTGTTCGGTCAGCGTCTCGGCGATCTCGCGCGCAGCGGCGAACGTCGTCATGGTCCGTTTCGCGAAAGCCGGTACCTCTGTCGGATGGTCGGAGCGGAAATGCGCGCCGCGACTCTCGTGCCGTGCGAAGGCGGATGTGGCGACGAGCAGTGCCGTGGTCGCCATGTTGCGCAGCGCGACGCTGCCGGCATCGCGTTCAAGCTCCGCGAAATGTTGCACGGCCTGCACGAGCCCGTCGCGGTCGCGGATTACGCCGACATGCGCGCTCATCATGGCGCGCAGACCGGTTTCGGCTCGTTTGTCGATCGCAGCGTTGCGCGGCGTCACCGGCGCTTCCGGCAGCCGGGCAGGTGGGGGGATCGCGCGGCCGGCGATGTCCTTCGCGATGCGCGCGGCATAGACGACGGCCTCCAGCAGCGAGTTCGAGGCGAGCCGGTTGGCGCCATGTGCGCCGGTCGACGATACCTCGCCGCCGGCCCAGAGCCCGTCTATGGACGTGCGGCCACGCGCATCCACCGCGATGCCGCCCATGTGGTAGTGCGCGGCGGGCGCAATCGGAATCGGCTGCGTCGCCGGATCGAAGCCGGCTGCGATACAGCTTGCATAAACGGTCGGGAATTTCTGGGCGAAGCGCGCACCCAGCGCCTCCCGCGCATCGAGGAACGCGCCGCGGCCCGCCGCTACTTCCGCGAACACGCCGCGTGCGACGATGTCGCGCGGCGCCAGCTCAGCGAGCGGGTGGCGTGCCGCCATGAAGCGTTCGTCCCTGCCGTTGATCAGAACAGCGCCTTCGCCGCGCAGCGCTTCGGTCGCAAGCGGCGCCGGATCGTGGCCGGCCATAATGGCGGTCGGATGGAACTGCACGAATTCGGGATCGGCGATGACGGCTCCGGCCCGTGCCGCGATCGCGAGCCCTGATCCGCTTGCTTCCGCCGGATTGGTCGTGACGGCGTAGAGATGGCCGATGCCGCCGGTTGCCAGAACCACCGCGCGCGAAGCGATGATGACGGGACGCGACCTCACATTGCTGGCGTCGCGGAGCTGCAATCCGGTCACGGCGCCGTCCTCGGTCAGCAGAGCCTCGGCGACGAGGCCTTCGATCAGGCGGATCGACGGAGTACGTCGCACGGCCTCGCTGAGCGCCGCGATGATCGCCGCGCCCGCCATGTCACCGCGCACGTGTACGATGCGCCGTGCCGAATGCGCGGCTTCGCGCCCCACCGCGAGCCTGCCCTCGAGATCGCGGTCAAAGGGCACGCCGTAGCTGAGAAGATCGTGAATGCGCGGCGATGCCTCGCGCGCGATCCCGAGTGCGACGGCTTCATCGACGAGACCGGCGCCGACCGCGACCGTGTCGGCCGCGTGCGCCTCGGGGCTGTCGCCCTCAGCGACGGCTGCCGCGATGCCGGCTTGTGCCCATGCGGACGATGCGCCTTGTCCGAGCGTTGCGGCCGAGATCAGCGTCACGGCTCGCGGCGCTAGCTTTAGCGCACAGAACAAGCCGGCGAGACCGCCGCCGACGATAACGACGTCGTCGGTGGTGCGGGTGAGGTTGTGGCAGTTGTCTTGCATCGGTCTCTCCAATCTCTCCGCTGTCGTCCTGGCCAAGGCCAGGACCCGGCGCTCCGCTTCGCTGCGCTTGTCCGGGACGACAGTGTTGGTTGTGGCGCTAGTTCTTCAAATTGATCATCCGCTCGACCGAACGCCGCGCGCGTTCAGCGATGGCGGGATCGATCGTCACCTCTTCACTGAGCGTCAGCAGGCTGCCCAGAATGTTCGACAGCGTGATGCGCTTCATGTGCGGGCAGAGGTTGCAGGGGCGCAGCATCTCGACATCGGGCAGCTCGGCGCGCACATTGTCGGCCATCGAGCATTCGGTGATCATCACGAGCCGTTTCGGCCGTCTCTCGCGCACCCAGTTGATCATGTGCGCGGTCGAGCCGGTGAAATCGGCTTCCGCCAGGACATCGGGCGGGCATTCCGGATGCGCGATGATCTGCACGGACGGATCGGCGTTGCGGAAGGCGCGCAGCTCCTCGCCGGTGAAACGCTCATGCACCTCGCAGGCGCCTTTCCAGGCGATGATCTTCACGTCGGTCTTCGAGGCGACGTATTTCGCGAGGTATTGGTCGGGCAGGAAGATCACGCTCGGCGCGCGCAGGCTTTCGACCACTTGCACCGCGTTCGACGAGGTGCAGCAGATGTCGACCTCGGCCTTCACCTCGGCGGAGGTGTTGACATAGGCGACGACCGGCACGCCCGGAAATTTTTCGCGCAACAGGCGCACGTCCGCACCCGTGATGCTGGCGGCGAGCGAGCAACCGGCGCGAGAATCCGGGATCAGCACCGTCTTGTCCGGATTGAGCAGCTTCGACGTCTCGGCCATGAAGTGCACGCCACACTGCACGATGATGTCGGCCTTCACCTTGGTCGCCTCGATCGCGAGCTGCAGCGAGTCGCCGCCGATGTCGGCGACGCAGTGAAAGATCTCCGGCGCCTGATAGTTGTGCGCGAGGATCACCGCGCCCCGCGCCTGTTTCAGCTCGTTGATCGCCTTGATGGTCGGCGCCATCAGCGGCCACTCGATCGACGGGATCACGTGTTTTACGCGCTCGTAGAGATGCGCCGTGGCCTTATCGACCTCCTGTGTCCATTCCAGCGAGGGCCGCGGCAATGCGAGGCCGCGATTGCCGACGGGCTTGCGTGCGGTAGGAGCGGGGTGGCCCTGCGGCCGCTTGGTAAAGTCGTCGGGACCGTAGATTCCAAAGATCGGCATCGAAGCCTCCCGTTCTTATATACTCAATATGAGTATATGTGGGCCGTTAGAAATCCGGCCTTTCGAGGCCGGTTGGGTTTGCGAGCCGCAATCAGCTTTTTGCCAGACAACATCCGCAGCCCAGGAACATGTCAGCAGCTCATCTTGATATACTCAATATGAGCAAATTGAACATAGCACTTGAGACGGCCGGCCGCCAGACCCACCCGGACACATTCCCGTGCGCTCGCCCGTGCGCTCGCTCCGCGCGCGATTTGCAGGGCTGCAATGTTCGGGACCCCTCTTGGGATTTTCATGCAGATGCATTAACTGCTCGCAGCGCGGTGACCTATTCCGGACCCGCCAACGGCAGAAAAGGGAAATTGCATGTCGGCAAGCGTGGGCGACGTTGATCCGGTTTCGCGTTCTTCCACTTCTCCTTCTTCTTGGCGCACGCCTGCGATCATCATTCTTTGCGGCTGCGCCATCGGCATGCTGAGCTTCGGCCCGCGTTCGAGCCTCGGCTTCTTCGTTCAGCCGATGAGCCATGAGTTCGCCTGGGGGCGCGACGTCTTCGGCCTCGCGATCGCGTTGCAGAATCTGTTGTGGGGACTGGCCCAGCCATTCGCCGGCGCGATCGCGGATCGCTTCGGCTTGTTCCGCGTGATGTGCGTCGGCGCCGTGCTCTATGCCGGCGGCTTGTTGTTGATGCGCTATTCGTCGACGCCGCTCTCGCTCAACGTCGGCGCCGGCGTCATGGTCGGCTTCGGACTTGCCGGCTGCTCGTTCAATCTCGTGCTGTCGGCGTTCAGCAAGCTGCTGCCGGCCGAGAAGCGCGGCCTGGCGCTCGGCGCCGGCACCGCGGCCGGCTCGTTCGGGCAATTCCTGTTCGCGCCTGTCGGTGTCGCGCTGATCGACAATTTCGGCTGGCAGCAGGCGCTCACGGTGTTCGCGGGCCTGATGCTTCTGATCATTCCGCTCTCGCTCGCACTGTCCACGCCGCCGGTTGCGGATTCGTCCAGCACGCCGGCCGCCGACGAGCAATCCTTCACCAGGGCGCTCGCCGAGGCCTTCGGCCATCGCTCCTATGTTCTGCTCGTGCTCGGCTTCTTCACTTGCGGCTTCCAGCTTGCCTTCATCACCGTGCATCTGCCGGCGTTTCTCGTCGATCGCGGCATCTCCACGCAAGTCGGCGGCTGGGTGATCGCGGCCATCGGCCTCTTCAACATGGTGGGCTCGCTGAGCGTCGGCTGGCTGCAAAACTATCTGCCCAAGCGCTACATTCTCTCAACGATCTATTTCATCCGTGCCCTCGCAACGCTCGCCTTCATCTCGTTCCCGATCACGCCGTTCTCGGCGATCGCCTTCGGTGCGGTGTCCGGCCTGATGTGGCTCTCGACCGTACCGCCGACCTCGGCGTTGGTGGCGCTGATGTTCGGCACACGCTGGCTCGCAACCCTCTATGGCTTTGCTTTCGTCAGCCATCAGGTCGGCGGCTTCCTAGGCGTCTGGCTCGGCGGCATCGTGTTCGAGCGCTTCGGTTCCTATGCGCCGATCTGGTGGCTCTCGATCCTGTTCGGCGTGCTGTCCGCGCTGATCAATCTTCCGATCGTGGAGAAACCCGTCGCCAGAGCGGTTGCGCAGCCTGCCTGATCGGCTAAACATCCCCAAAACAGTCAGGGAGTTTTGCCGTGGCAACGTTCAAGGCGATCCGCATCGACAAGGCGGACAAAGGCACCACTGCCGCGCTCACGCAGTTCGACGAAGCCGAATTGATGGACGGTGACGTCACCGTGCGCGTCGAGTGGTCGACGCTGAACTACAAGGATGGCCTCGCGCTCACCGGCAAGGCACCGGTGGTGCGCCGCTTCCCGATGATCGCCGGCATCGATTTCGCCGGCACCGTCGAGCAGTCCTCCCATCCGCAATGGAAGGCGGGCGACAAGGTCGTCTGCACCGGCTGGGGCATGGGCGAGACGCATCTCGGCGCCTATGCGGAGAAGGCGCGGGTGAAGGGTGACTGGCTGGTCGCGCTGCCGCAGGGCTTGTCGGCGCGCGATGCCATGGCGATCGGCACCGCCGGCTTCACCGCGATGCTCGCGGTGCTGGCGCTGGAGAAGCAGGGCATCTCGCCGAAAAGCGGCCCCGTGGTGGTGACGGGCGCGGCAGGTGGCGTAGGCTCGGTTGCGACTGCCGTGCTGTCGAAGCTCGGCTACCACGTCATCGCCTCCACCGGTCGCGCGGCGGAAGCCAGCTATCTCAGGGAATTGGGAGCGGCCGAGGTGATCGACCGCAACGAGCTGTCCGCACCCGCAAAACCGCTCGCCAAGGAGCGCTGGGCTGGTGGCATCGACAGCGTCGGCTCGACCACGCTCGCGAACCTGCTCTCGATGACGAAGTACGGCGGAGCGATTGCAGCCTGCGGTCTCGCCGCCGGCATGGATCTGCCGTCCTCGGTCGCGCCGTTTATTTTGCGCGGGGTGTGCCTTCTCGGCATCGATTCGGTGATGTGCCCGCTGGAGCCGCGGAAGGCCGCCTGGCAACGCCTGGCGTCCGATCTGGATCGGACGAAACTAACTGAAATCACTAAGGAAATTCCGCTCGGCCAGATCCTTGAGTGGGGGCCGAGGATTCTCGCAGGCGACGTCCGCGGTCGCATTGTGGTAAAAATTCTCTAACGGCGTTCAGACTTTACCAACCAAGCTGCTTCAATGTCGCCACTGTTGGTATGGTAAGCAGCGGGTAAAGAGATCAGGCTTGCCCGCTACTGGGGTCGTCGGAGTAAGAGCATGCTTGCGCGTATTGTGTTGGGAGCTGTCACCGCGGCGGCAACGGTCGCGCCGGCCGTTGCAGGAAGTATGAACGCGGACGAGGCGCGCCGGTTCGTGGCGGGCAAGGTGTTCGCCTTCACCTGTTTCGACGGGACTCGCGGTGCAGGCCGCATCCTCGATGATCTGGGTGCGGCGGGCGCGGTGCAGTTCTCGGGCGCCGGTCCCGTTCGCCACGTTCGTCTGCCGGGCAACACGCTCCAGATTCGCGGTCAGAACGTCTGCGCCTCGATCAAGGGCATCCCGTTCGAACCCTGCTTCAACCTGGAAAAGACCGACGATCGTAGCTTCCGCGGCTCGGTCTCGGGCATGGGCTTTGCCTATTGTGATTTCCACCACCAAGGTGGCAACCAGATGCTGATGGCGCGCGCGGTGGCGCGGCCGCGATCGCTGCGTGCGCCGCGCACGACCGGCTCCGTCAGCGCATCCGCAACCGAAGTCGCTACGCGTGTCGAGACGCCGCGCGTCGAGAGCGGCCGCATCGAGCCGGTGAAGTCGGAAGCAAAGCCTGAAGTGCCGAAGAATGAAGGCCCGCTCGAGCTGCGCCGCTCGACCGACTGAGCCTTGCCTGCCCCCGGCGCATATGCTTTCCGCGCCGTTATCGTTGAAACCTGACGAGCTGTGGTCGCCGCCGCGCCGTAGTCATACGGACGGCGGTTTTCATGCCTTGGTAGCTGTTCGCGCCACAGCCTTGCGTGACGGCCGGCAGGGAGCGGCCCGATACGAAGGTTTGACGATGGCGCTGTATTACTTTCGGATCAGCACCGGCCGCTATTTCGGGGCATCCGACCACGCTTATGAATTCGAGGATCGCGCGGCGGCCTGGAGCGAGATGACGGATGTTTGCGCGAACCTGCTCGGCAGCATCGCACGGGGCCTGAAGCCCAACGCGCAATGGCATATGGATCTCCTCGATGAGAACAAGCAGCTCGTGTTTCGCATCAGCCTGGCCAGTGAGGCGGTGAAGGAGCGCAGCCCCGCTGCCTAAAGCGGGATGGGGTTAGGTTGAATCGATTTGGGATTCCCAAATCAGCTTGTTTCTGATTCACCATGCTGGCTG
>NZ_JBANAZ010000240.1:0-743 GCF_059803455.1 Bradyrhizobium sp. UFLA05-108
CCGCGCTCGAGCAGATGGGTCGCAAAGCTATGGCGAAGCGAATGCAGCGGGACCGTCTTGCGCAGCCCCGCGGCTTTGGCGGCCTCCTTGAACAGCCGGCTGAACTGACGCGTGGTCAGAGGCTGATGATCACGGTGACCTGGAAACAGCCAGTGGTGTTCCGGCGCGAGGTCGGCGTCATACGTGGTCGGTCGCGCCTTCCACAATTGCCGCAACAGCTTCAGTACCTCCGCCGGTAGCATCACGTGCCGGTCCTTGCGGCCCTTCGATTGCACGATGCGGATGATCATTTGCTCGCTGTCGATGTCACCCGCCCGCAGCCGCACCACCTCGCCGGCTCGTAGCCCGCAACCATAGGCCAGCGTCAGCATCGCTCGCGCCTTCAGGCTCGTCGCCATGGTCAAAACACGCTTGACCTCCTCGGGGCATAGCACCGGTGGCAGCCTCTCGGGCTCCTTGAGGTGCCAGACCTCGGCCGCCAGATCGTGGCGACGCAGCGTGACGCGAAACAGGAACCGCACCCCGGTCATGATCCGATTGCGGTTGCAGATGCTCATCCCGCTCTCGACGAGGTGCAGCTGAAAGCGGCGCACCTCGTCGGGCGTTGCCGTATCGGGCGAACGCTTCAGCCAGGCGGCGAACCGCTTGCAACTGTAAATGTGGGCACGCTGCGTGTGCGGGTTGAGCTTGCGCGCAGCCATGTCTTCAATCATACGCTGACGCAGCGGACTGACGGTGTTAGT
>NZ_JBANAZ010000241.1:0-697 GCF_059803455.1 Bradyrhizobium sp. UFLA05-108
GGCGTTCGCCGACAAGCCCGACTGGGCCGAGATCCCCTTCATCCTGCCGGAGCACGGCCCCTCGCGAAAACGCATCGAGCTGTGGTTCCGCCGCCATCGCATCAGCAATCCGCTGATTTACGCTACCGTCGGCGGCCACGAGGCCATCGTGTCGATGGTGGCCCTGGGCTGCGGCATCGCGCTGATCCCAAGCGTGGTGGTGGACAACAGCCCGGAGCCGGTACGTAACCGCATCTCGCAGCTGGATAACATCTCGATGGTCGAACCGTTTGAACTGGGGGTCTGCGTTCAGAAAAAGCGCCTCAGCGATCCGTTGATCGACGCCTTTTGGCGGTTACTGCATCCCCGCTGACGCGGGGTTTCAAAGGTCTGCCGGATCGATCTGCTTCATCGTCTCTACCTGCATCAACCAGTGGTAGAGCGGCTCAAGCTGCAAAAATGCCCCGGCCAGCAGCGGCGCCAGATCGGCGTTGAACAGCTTTTCCACTTCGCTGTCCGTCACCATCACCGCAAACGACTTGCGGTTGTACCAGGTGGCGATCTCCGCCGCCTGTTCCTTCACCAGCGGGCGCTTGTAGCGCTCGCCCACCAGCTCGAACGGCGGCCGGCAGCAGGCGGCCACCTCCAGGAAAGGCTGCGGCCGCTGCCTCAGCGTATGGCGGAACAGATCCATGGTCGGCTTGTTGGCGCTGTAGTA
>NZ_JBANAZ010000242.1:0-733 GCF_059803455.1 Bradyrhizobium sp. UFLA05-108
GGGCCGCCAGCGCCTGGCTAAGCGTTTGCTCATGACCTTGGCCGGATGACGAACACCCCGCCAGCGCCAGGATGGCGGTCAACAGCCAGCCTGCGGTTTTCAACATGTCATCTTCCTGTTTGCGTTATCAAAACCAAATTGTCGCTCAGGCTATCATTGGAAGGCAGCGGTGGCGAGAATGTCCGCCCCGTTTATCATTCAGCTACGCGCAGGCAACGCCAAACGACGCTCGTTGTGCGCCACCCGCCACGCCAACAGCAGCACGCAGAGACTGCAGAGCGACAGCACGGCACCCAGGTGCAGCGACAGCCCCGCCAGCACCAGGCCACCGCCGAGCATCAGGTAATACATCAGGCCAAGGATGGCGCCGGCAGTGCCCATGCAGTCTTTATAATGGCGCAGCGCGCGCGCCAGAATATTGGGAATGGCGATGCCGTACGCCATCACCACCAGCATCATCGGCAGAACAAACCACAAGGTCCCTTCCAGCAGCAATACCAGCAGGCCGCCGGTCAGCGTCAGCGCGCAGGCCAGCATCAACAGTGCGGGGAACAGCCAGCGTTTGCCGATCAAAAACTTGTTGATCGCCGCGCCGATACCCACTCCGACCGCCAATACCAAACCGGTATAACCGAACCACTGCGTCGGCAATCCCAACGCTGAGAAGTGGAATGGCGCCAGTTGGTAATAGCTGAACATGCAAATATTGAACAACGCCACCAACAGCGCACTG
>NZ_JBANAZ010000243.1:0-728 GCF_059803455.1 Bradyrhizobium sp. UFLA05-108
GCCGCGCCATCGCGCGCGCGGCACGCCGCTGTCGCAGGGCACGCTTCCCAACGATCTGTGGTGCACCGACTTCAAGGGCGAGTTCAAGCTCGGCAATGGCCGATACTGTTATCCGCTGACCGTCACGGACCATGCCTCGCGCTTCCTGCTGCTCTGCGAGGCGCTCGATTCCACCCGCGAAGATCCTGCAATTACTGCCTTCGAGCGCCTGTTTCGCGAACGCGGTCTGCCGCTTGCCATCCGCTCCGACAATGGCGTGCCATTTGCCAGTGCCAATGCCTTGTTCAATCTCTCAAAGCTGTCGGTGTGGTGGCTCAGGCTCGGCATTGCGATCGAGCGCATCAAGCCAGGCCATCCGCAGCAGAACGGCCGTCATGAGCGCATGCATCTCACGCTCAAAAAAGAAGCCACCAGACCGCCGGGGTCCAATAGCCTCCAGCAGCAGGATCGCTTTGACAGCTTCAGGCACGAGTTCAACCACGAACGTCCCCACGAGGCTCTCGACATGAAGCGCCCCGCAGACATCTACACGGCCTCGACACGCCGCTATGATGGCCTGCCCGGACTGACCTATCCCTTCCACGATCGAGATGTCGTCATCACATCCTGCGGCCGCCTTTGTCTGCACCGCAAGAAAATCAATATCTCAGTCGCGCTGGCCGGCCAAAAGCTCGGAATCAGGGAAGTCGACGAGGGCATTTGGCTCGTCAGCTTCATGCACTATGATC
>NZ_JBANAZ010000244.1:0-710 GCF_059803455.1 Bradyrhizobium sp. UFLA05-108
GCGCAGCAGCACCCCGATGGCGGTGCCGACGCCGGCGGTGGCCAACCCGCCGGTATTGCAGTGGGTCAGCAGGCGGCTGCCGGGCTTGACCAGCCCAGCGCCGTGATCGGCGATGCGATCGCACAGCCGGCGATCTTCCTCCACCAGCCGCAGCGCTTCGTTCACCATCGCCGGCGCCCAGTCAGGCTCCGCCAGCGCCAGCTTCATGCGATCCAGATTGTTCATCAGGTTAACCGCCGTCGGGCGGGCGGCGCGCAGCGTGTGCAGCGCCTGTTCCAGCTCGGCGCGCGGCAGACCGCGTTCCGCCAGCAGCGCCAACAGCAGGCTGGCGGACAGCCCGATCAGCGGCGCGCCGCGCACCCGCAGGCTGTGAATGTGCCCGACCAACTCTTCCACGCTGTCGCAGGCCCGCCACCGCTTTTCCTGCGGCAGAGCTTGCTGATCGAGGATCCAAAGGCGGTTATCTCGCAGGGTCAAACTGGTGGTGTTAAGCGCTTGCATCGGCGGTTAATTCCGTGTTGCGTGGTTATTGCATCTGAAACGCTATTCTGCCAACATGACTTCCAGATGTATAGACGTCCAAATGCTTTTACGTCTAAATAATCAGAGTCGCTGGGTCAGTGAGAGAGAACAGAGCGGTTGGGGAATGTCGCTTTATCGTACGTTTACGGCTGCCGATGCCGTTGAATATGCCCGCCAATACGGGCAGG
>NZ_JBANAZ010000245.1:0-684 GCF_059803455.1 Bradyrhizobium sp. UFLA05-108
ACACTAACGCCGAACAGGCGGAAATCGTCCTGCACCGCATCCAGCAGCGGCTGGACGCGGTCAGTTTCAAGGAGGCGCCGCAGCTGCGGCTGCAGATCAGCGCAGGCATCGCTAACTACCACCCCGCGCTGGGCGGCTATCTTGACTGGCTGAAAGCGGCCGACGGTGCGCTCTATCGGGCGAAGCATAATGGCCGCAACCGGTTGGAAACGGCAGTGCCGCCAGGGGAGTAACTTACTGACTTAATAACTTGGCAAAATACTTCGGCGCTTCGACAAAGCCTTCGCGCCGGTAAAACGCATGCGCCCGCTCGCGGCGACTGTGGCAATGGACCTCTAACCGATCGCAGCCGCGACGGTGCGCCAGCGCCTCGCCCTCCGCTAGCAGCCGCCGGCCTACGCCCGCGCCGCGCGCTCGGTCATCGACGCAAAAATAGCTGATGCGGCCAATGTCGCCGGCCAACGCCAGCTGCGGCAGGAAATGCAGCGACAACACGCCCAACACCTGCTCCCCGTCCGTCGCCACCAGCAGCGCCTCATCCGGATGCGCCAACAGTTGCTGCATGCGCTGCGTCAGAAACGCCTCGGTGCCGGGATAATCCAACGCCGTCATTAATTCGGCGATAGCATGGCGATCGCTCAGGCGCGCCGTTCTGATTTGCATAGGGTGACCTCGCAGAGTGTG
>NZ_JBANAZ010000246.1:0-681 GCF_059803455.1 Bradyrhizobium sp. UFLA05-108
GGTATCGCACAGCGTTTTCAGGGCACGGTGGTGCAAGAACTGGCGCAGGGGCAACTGGTGGAAGTGCTGCCGGAGTATGCCAGCGAGGCATCGGGATTTTTCATCTACTTTCCCGCCGGCAGGCATCTGCCGCTCAAGCTGCGCGCCTTTATCGATTTCATGCGCGAGCGGCGAGATCGACAGCACCGGTAACAGGGGCGCCCCGACGGCGCCCCCCCACGATCAGCGCTTATCCAGCGCTTGCACGATGCGGTAAGCCGCCTCGACGCGATCGTCATTCGGGAACCACTTGTTGGCCAACATCACCACGGCGATATTCTTCGCCGGGATAAACACCGCGTAGGTGGAGAAACCGCCGGTAGAGCCGGTTTTGTTATACCAGCCGGCGCGCAATTCCGGCTGCGGCGGCGTGATGGCGGTGGCCGGCGTGCCGTTCATGATCATCCCGGCGTTGTTGCCTTCGATCAAACGCGACAGCTTCACCGGATACGGGTAGCTCTCCCACATCAGATCCTGCGTGAACGCGCCCGCCTTGTAATAACCGACGTGCGTCGCGGCCAGCGCCTCGCGCCACGGCTGCGCCACCTTTACCTGCTGCAGGTTGGCGTCCAGATAGCGAATCAGATCGCGGGCGTTGGACTTGATGCCGTAAGACTCGGCGTCCAGCGGGCCGGGATTGAC
>NZ_JBANAZ010000247.1:0-668 GCF_059803455.1 Bradyrhizobium sp. UFLA05-108
TTCGGGTATGATGCAGCGTCAAGTTTGGAGGCTGCAGTCATGGCAAAGCGAGTTGGCGTTTATCTGCGGGTCAGCACCGATGGCCAAACCACCGAGAACCAGCGCCGCGAGCTCGAGGCGGTTGCTGCTCGCTCGGGCTGGGAAATCGTCGGCTTCTATGAGGATGCCGGCATTAGCGGCTCCAACGGTCGAGAAAAGCGCCCTGGCTTCGACCGACTGCTCAAGGACGCGACGGCGCGCAAGATCAACATGATTGCCGCCTGGTCGGTGGATCGGCTCGGCCGCAGCCTTCAGCATCTCGTTGGTTTCCTGAACGAGCTGCAGGCGCTGAACTGCAATCTCTATCTGCATCAGCAGGCCATCGACACGACCACACCGTCCGGTCGCGCCATGTTCCAGATGTGTGGCGTCTTTGCCGAGTTTGAGAAGTCCATGATCGTTGAGCGCGTCAATGCCGGTCTTGCGAGAGCCAAGGCCAGCGGCATCAAGCTGGGCCGTGGCAACCGCAAGGACGACGAACGGAGCGCCGATGAGGAGCGCTGGGGCATGAGCAGGGCCGAGTTGGAAAGGCGCATCCTGCGCCTCCACAAGGACGGGACGGGCATCCTGAAGATCGGCCGGACGCTCGGCGTCGGCACGTCAGTCGTGCAGCGGGTGGTGAAGGAGCA
>NZ_JBANAZ010000248.1:0-659 GCF_059803455.1 Bradyrhizobium sp. UFLA05-108
TACCCCCGAAGATGAGTTCACGAGGCGCTACCTAAATAGCTTTCGGGGAGAACCAGCTATCTCCCGGTTTGATTGGCCTTTCACCCCCAGCCACAAGTCATCCGCTAATTTTTCAACATTAGTCGGTTCGGTCCTCCAGTTAGTGTTACCCAACCTTCAACCTGCCCATGGCTAGATCACCGGGTTTCGGGTCTATACCTTGCAACTAATCGCCCAGTTAAGACTCGGTTTCCCTACGGCTCCCCTATACGGTTAACCTTGCTACAAAATATAAGTCGCTGACCCATTATACAAAAGGTACGCAGTCACACCACGAAGGTGCTCCCACTGCTTGTACGTACACGGTTTCAGGTTCTATTTCACTCCCCTCGCCGGGGTTCTTTTCGCCTTTCCCTCACGGTACTGGTTCACTATCGGTCAGTCAGGAGTATTTAGCCTTGGAGGATGGTCCCCCCATATTCAGACAGGATGTCACGTGTCCCGCCCTACTCATCGAACTCACGACCTGTGCATTTTAGTGTACGGGGCTATCACCCTTTGCTGCGCGACTTTCCAGACGCTTCCACTAACACACAAGCCGATTCACGTTCTGGGCTCCTCCCCGTTCGCTCGCCGCTACTGGGGGAATCTCGGTTGATTTCTTTTCCTCGGGGTACTTA
>NZ_JBANAZ010000249.1:0-608 GCF_059803455.1 Bradyrhizobium sp. UFLA05-108
TCCACTACCAATCCACCTCTAACTAATATCCGTTATTTCGTTTCTTTTTTTTGATAAAAGTGAAACATCATTTCAAATGATGATCGATAAATCGTTATCCTGCAAAGAATTTTTAGGCGCCCGTAACGAGCGCCCGACAGGCTTACCCAACGCTACTCCATGTAGTCTTCCTGATCGGCCTGCGCC
The DNA here is from genome assembly GCF_059803455.1 of Bradyrhizobium sp. UFLA05-108. Classification (NCBI taxonomy): domain Bacteria; kingdom Pseudomonadati; phylum Pseudomonadota; class Alphaproteobacteria; order Hyphomicrobiales; family Nitrobacteraceae; genus Bradyrhizobium; species Bradyrhizobium sp. UFLA05-108. The sequence continues at coordinate 187 of NZ_JBANAZ010000249.1, forward strand.
GCCGCAATAAAACGCGCAGTACTGCGGCTGAGCGTGGCGCATTTGTCCGTCAGCAGCTGATTGTCCTGCTGCAGAGTCAGGTAACGCGCCTGGGTGAGCGTCGGCAACTGTCGATACCCTACCGCATGCGTATCCCAGCCGCGATGCTGCGCCGCACGCATCGCGGTGCGTTGCAATTTCACGTCGTCCGGCACGTCGCTGCGCCCGCAGTCCACGCGCAGGAAATGCCCGCCGGCCAGCATCAGAGCGATGTGATCCAATTGCGCCTGCAGCGGCGGCGCCGGTCGATGCGCCGTCTGCTGACAACCCGCAAGCAGCAGCAACGCCACCGCGCCGCAAAGAGACGTGCGAAACAGAGTAGACATGGGCACTCCCGGAAACCTGTGGGTGATGCAATGATCTTAGGTGAGCGGATGCCGGGC
>NZ_JBANAZ010000024.1:0-121233 GCF_059803455.1 Bradyrhizobium sp. UFLA05-108
GCCAGCCGTCTTGAGGTCAGGACCAGCAGACGTCCGCCTCCTTCGAACAAGGAGATGATCTGAAATGATCTAACAACCACTCATCCTTGACCAAGCCCATACAAGTATTCCAGAGGCAGCGGTGGGATACGGAGAAGCCGCGGCGTACTGGATTCCCCGCCTTCGCGGGGAATGACTGCGATGGATCGGACACACAATCCTTCGCGCTTCGCGAAGGTGCAATGAGCGACGTCCGCCTAATACGTAATCTTCGGCGGCAGCTTGCGGGCCTTGGCGATGAGCTCGCCGACGGACTTCTCCGACGGCATCACACGGACCAGCTTCCGCTTCTCGTTCACCTCGCGCATGTTCTGCGCCAGCCGCGACGGGTTGCGATAGGCGAGCTCGCGGACAGTGGTGACGCCGGCGGCGCGGACGAGGTTGACCTTGGCTTTGCCCATGCCGGGAATGCGCATGTAGTCGGACACGTTGGCCCATTCCAGGAGCTGCTGCTCGCTGATGCCGGTCCTGGCTGACAGCGCCTTGCGGCCCTTCAAAGTGCTGGCAGCTTCGAGCAGCGCGACGGTGGTGCGGATGCCCTGCGCCTTCAGCTTGCTGGCGGCGAAGGCCGACAGGCCCTCAATCTCGGAGATGGGATATGTCATGATACTCAATATGAAATGCGAAAGCCTCAGGCGAACTGGCTGAGGCCCGGCGTCCCCGCAATGATTTTGCCCATCTGATCCGCTCCGATTTTGTCTCGACCGAAGCGAAAAAGTTCACGGGCGATCTTTTGAATGTCGGACATGCCGAGCCCAAGGCCCATCAGCCGGGTACCGACGGCCATCAGGCCGCCGCCCATCAGGCGAGATAGGCCGCCGCCGCTTTGCGACGCGGCAATCGCGGCTTCGGCACCGGGAATTTGGTCGATCAGAGCCTGGACGCCGTCGGAAGGGCCTTCGTTGCGAAGGAAGCCCAGGATAATGCCGATCGTCTTTTCAGCGACAGCACTATCGATGCTGGCGTTTGTCGCCAGCCGCCCGATCAGCTCGTCCATGCGCCTGCCCCTCAGCCGGTTCAAGTCCGGAGTCTTGCTTCTGAAAATGATCTTGGGCCGGCGCGTTAAGAATTACAAGCGACGAACGCATGAGCGGTGACGAATCGCGCGGCGAGTGTTGCAGCGATGCAAGAGCGAAGGATGGAATTCGCGAAAAATTGCCGCGGTGCGAACCGATCATTTCGACTTTTGGCGAAGAGACACACGCCTCATCTCTCACGATGTCGCATATGCGTGCCTCACGAGATGCGTTGACCCGTTCAATCGGCACCCAACATACGTTAAACTGCGGAACCTAAAGTTCGCATTCCCCACCAAGGCAAACAGTAATGGCGACACAAGACACCAATCCCGGCGATACCAGCGACAAGATCTTCGTCGGCAAGGGAGGCGAGACCGCCTGGCTGACGCTTGCGCTCGCCAACCGCCATGGCCTCGTCACCGGTGCAACCGGAACCGGCAAGACGGTGTCGTTGCAAGTGATGGCAGAAGGATTTGCGCGTGCTGGCGTGCCGGTCTTCGCCGCCGATATCAAAGGCGACCTTTCGGGCATCTCCGAAGTGGGAGAGGCCAAGGATTTCATCGTCAAGCGCGCAGCTGACATGGGGCTGACGTTCCAGCCCGACCAGTTCTCGACGGTGTTCTGGGACGTATTCGGCGAGCAAGGCCATCCGGTACGCGCGACCGTCACCGAGATGGGCCCGCTTCTCTTGGCGCGCATGCTGGACCTCAATGACGTGCAGGAGGGCGTGCTCAACGTCGCCTTCCGTGTCGCAGACGACAACGGCCTGACCTTGATCGACATGAAGGACCTGCGGGCGCTGCTCGACGCCATCGTGCCCGACACCAGCAAGAAGGGGCCGGATGCCGGAGAAGATCCGCTGGCGCCGATCCGGAAAGCTGCCCAAGGTTTCGGCAACGTCACCAAGGCAACCGTCGGGACCATCCAGCGCCAGCTCCTGGTGCTGGAGAACCAGGGCGGCACCAAATTCTTCGGCGAGCCGGCGCTGACGCTGAAGGACTTCATGAAGACCGATCGCGACGGCCGCGGCATGATCAACATCCTGGTCGCCGACAAGCTGCTCCAGAGCCCGCGACTTTATGCGACATTCCTGCTGTGGATGCTGTCGGAGCTGTTCGAGGAGCTGCCCGAGGCGGGTGATCTGCCCAAGCCGAAGCTGGTGTTCTTCTTCGACGAGGCGCACCTTCTGTTCAACGACGCGCCCAAGGCGCTGATGGACAAGATCGAGCAGGTGGTTCGCCTGATCCGCTCCAAAGGTGTCGGCGTCTACTTCGTCACGCAAAACCCGATCGACGTACCCGACCGGGTGCTGGGGCAGCTCGGCAACCGCGTGCAGCACGCGCTGCGCGCGTTCACCCCGCGCGACCAGAAGGCGGTCGCGGCCGCCGCACAGACCTTCCGGCCCAATCCGAAACTCGACACCGCCAAGGTGATCATGGAGCTCGGCAAGGGCGAGGCGCTGGTGTCCTTCCTCGAAGGCAACGGCACGCCGTCGATGGTCGAGCGCGTGATGATCCGTCCGCCCTCGGCTCGGATCGGACCGATCACGCCGGAGGAACGCAAGGCGATCATGGATGCAAGCCCGGTGAAGGGCAAATACGACACCGCGATCGATTCCGAATCCGCCTATGAGATTCTGCAAAAGCGCATCGCCGGTACCGCGGCGACCGCCGAGGGCTCGGCGAACGGAGGCGGCATCCTCGGCCAGATCGGCTCGATCGTCGGCACCATCTTCGGCACCAACACCGGCCGCGGCCGGCTCACCACCGGTCAGCGCGTCGTGCGCGACGTGACGCGCACGGTCACAAATCAGGTGGTCGGCGGCGTCGTCGCCGATCTCGGCAAGTCGGTCGGTGGCCAGCTCGGCGGTTCGGTCGGCCGCGCTCTGGTGCGTGGCGCACTCGGCGGATTGCTGCGCCGGTAGGCAGTCACGGGCTCTCGTCAAGGGGCTTTCCGTGTAGCCGTAGGTCTCCTCGCCTCGTTTGCGCGGAGGGATTCTCTCGAATGCCATGACCGGCTCGGGACTCACACCCGGCCGCTGGCTGGAGGCGCTGCCCGCCTTCGTCACCATCACCTTCGTGTTTGACATGTTCGACCTCGGCCAGCCGAACGTGCTCCTGCTGGCGATGATGCTCTACGGCTTCTGGAGCCTCCAGCACCAGCGGTTCTGGCTCGCCGGCTTCATGTTCGCGCTCGCCACCGCCATCAAGGTGTTTCCGGTTGCGGTGCTGCCTTATCTGGTGTGGCGCCCGCAGTGGGCGGCCGTCGTGAGCACGATCGCCTGCACCGGCATCTTTCTGTTCGTGGTGCCGGCGCCGATCCGCGGCTTCGACCACAACGTCACTGAGCTCAAGACCTGGTACCATTCCGATGACGGTGCTGATGCACCGCGCTGCTTTCGACGTGCGTGCGGGCGTGAGGCTGGGAACCTGGATCGCGCTGGCTGTCGCAGGCATTTTCTTGCTGCTGTCGCTGCCGTTGTTTCCCCTGGTCCTGCAGGCCTTAGGTAACAACCTCGTAGGCACCGTCGTTCTCGCGGGCGCGTTGGTCTGGCACATCAGGCATCCGCCAGATGCGTCTGGCCCGAAAGCCGCGGCGGAGCTAAAAGCAGCAGCGTCTTGAAAACCACCGCAAGTCAGGAACGAGAACAATGTCCAATGCACAGCTCCAGTCCGTGCTCGATCACATCGACAAGGATTTCGACAACAGCCTGACGCGCCTGTTCGCGCTGCTGCGGATCAAGTCGATCTCGGCCGATCCGGCCTTTGCCAATGATTGCAAGGCGGCGGCCGAGCATCTCGCCAAGGACATCGCAAGCCTCGGCGTTGCAACCGAAATCAGGCCGACCGCCGGGCATCCCGCCGTCGTCGGCAAGAGCAAGGCGAGCGGACGTCCGCACGTGCTGTTCTACGGGCACTACGACGTGCAGCCGGTCGATCCGCTCGATCTCTGGCACCGCCCGCCGTTCGAGCCCGTCGTCACCGATCATGCCGACGGCCGCAAGATCATCGTCGCTCGTGGCGCCGAGGACGACAAGGGACAGGTGATGACCTTCGTCGAGGCCTGCCGCGCCTGGAAGACGGTGACGGGCTCGCTGCCGATCGACGTCACTTTCCTGATCGAAGGCGAGGAGGAGGTGGGCTCGAAAAACTTCGTGCCGTTCATCGAAGCCAACAAGGACGAGTTCAAGGCCGACTATGTGCTGGTCTGCGACACGGGCATGTGGGATCGGAACACGCCGGCGATCACGACGTCGCTCCGCGGCCTGCTCTATGAAGAGGTGAAGATCACGGCCGCCAACCGCGACCTGCATTCCGGCGTGTTCGGTGGCGCGGCGATGAACCCGATCCGCGTGCTCACCAAGATCCTCGGCGGGCTGTTCGACGATGACGGCCGCATCACCATTCCCGGCTTCTATGACGGGGTGAAGGACTTGCCTGCGGATGTCCTGGAGCAGTGGAAGAAGCTCAATCTGACGCCGGAGACGTTCCTCAAGCCGATCGGTCTGTCGATCCCGGCCGGCGAGAAGGGGCGGCTGCTGATCGAGCAGGCCTCCTCGCGCCCGACCTGCGACGTCAACGGCATCTGGGGCGGCTACATCGGCGAAGGCTCCAAGACGGTGATCCCGTCGCATGCCTCTGCAAAGGTCTCGTTCCGCCTGGTCGAGGGGCAGGATCCGGCGAGAATCCGCAAGGCCTTCCGGGACTATGTGTCGGCGCGCATTCCGGGCGACTGCAAGGTCGAATTCGGCGACCATTCCGCCGCGCCCGCGATCGCGCTCGACTGGAACATGAAGCCGCTCGCTGCCGCCAAGAAGGCACTGACGGAGGAGTGGGGCAAGGAGACCGTGCTGATGGGCTCGGGCGCCTCGATCCCGATCGTCGCCGACTTCAAGCGCACGCTTGGGCTGGACTCGCTGCTCGTCGGCTTCGGCCTGGATGACGACAACATCCATTCGCCGAATGAAAAGTACGATTTGCGGAGCTTCCAGAAGGGCATTCGCTCCTGGGCCCGCATCCTCGCCGCGCTCGCGGAGGTGAAGTAGGCGCGGGGTGCGTAGGGTGGGCAAAGGCGCGAAGCGCCGTGCCCACCGTCTCTCCAGGATTTGTGAGAGAGAGGTGGGCACGCTTCGCTTTGCCCACCCCGCGAGAGCACCAAATAAAAACGCCGCCCGGAATTGGGCGGCGTTTCATTCCAAAACGTGCAGAGGTCGTTCGCAGAAGATCTTACACGAATCCTCGCAAATCTCAAGTCCGGTAGCCCGGATTGACGCGGTCGAGCTTGCGCAGCAGAGGCGGCCACACCAGGTTGGTGGCGCGAAGCTCGGCGCGGTCGCGGTTGGAGAGCAGTTCGGTGTTCTTCTCGATCGCGATCTCCTCGACCGGATAGACCGGCGTGCCGAGCGCCCGCGTGCGCACCTGCATCGAGCAGGCGCGCTCGAGGTGATACATGCGCTCGAATGCGGAGGCGACCGAGCGACCGACCGTCAGCGTGCCGTGGTTGCGCAAGAGCATGTGGTTGTGGTCGCCGAGATCCTTCTGCAGCCGCGGCCGCTCCTCGTGATCGAGCGCGATGCCTTCATAGTCGTGATAGGCGAGGTCGTGCGTGACGAGCTGCGCGGTCTGGTTCAGCGGCAACAATCCTTCCGCGCTGCTCGAAACCGCGGTGCCGTCGAGCGTGTGGAGATGCAGCACGCAGATCGCGTCCTCGCGCACCTCATGGATCGCCGAATGGATGGTGAAGCCGGCGGGGTTGATGCTGTACTCGCTCTCGGTGAGCTGGTTGCCGTGCAGGTCGACCTTGACCAGGCTGGATGCGGTGATCTCGTCGAACATCAGCCCGTAGGGATTGATGAGAAAGTGATGCTCGGGGCCGGGCACGCGGGCCGAGATGTGGGTGTCGACCAGGTCATCCCAGCCGTAAAGGGCGATGAGGCGGTAGCAGGCGGCGAGATTGACCCGCTGTTGCCACTCAGCCTCCGTCATGTTCGACGGCACTTCTTTCACGCGCGCTTCCGCTGGCGACATGGCAAATCACTCCGAACCTCGTTGTTGCGGAGCGGGAGCCTAGTCCCGCGAGGAAGTCGCAGCAAGGCGCGCGAAGCGCAGCAGTCAAGCGTAGCCCGCATGAGCGACGCGATATTCGAGAGGTCCCTCAAAGTCCCCGGATTTCGCTTCGCTCCGTCCGGGCTGCAATTCAGAAGAGAATTATTACGGCGCCGGGATCGACAGCAGGCTGGAAATGCTGCGGCCGCGGATATCGTAGACGCGGGCGAAGACCACGTCGTCGCGCTTGATCTCGACCATGACCGGCGCGATGAGGCCCTTGCAGTAGAACTCGCCGAGCGTCATGGCGAAGTCTGCAGCGTTGGAATCCCAGCCGATGGTAAAATCGGGACCGAGCGCCACTTGCGCGGGCCGCTGCGGGCCGCACACCGCGACCTTCCATTTGCGATTGCGCGGCGGAACTTCCTGGCGCTCGATGAGCTGCTCGCGCAGCTCGTCGGAAGCCTGCTTCAAGGCCAGGCCCCAATAGTCCAGCATGAAGCGGTCGTCGGCGGCGCGCACGGTGCCCGCGATGTGGTTGAAGTGCGTGTACTGATAGGGATGCAGCCGGATCATCTCGGCGAGCGGCAGCGCGAGGCCGAAGCAGAAAGTGGCGAGCACGACGGGCTGCCAGGCGCGATGATTGGCCCGCAGGCGCTCCATGGTCCAGGCAAAGGCGACGCCGCCCAGGACGGCCATCGGCGGAATGACGAAGACGAAGTGGCGGATGCCGTTGTAGAGCGCGGGCCGCTTCACCATCGCGACCACGAGCGGCAGCGTGGCTGCGAGCGTCAGCATCAACAGGACGGTCTTGCGGCGCGCCGCAATCTGGCGGCGCGGCAGGATGACCAAGGTCCCGATGACCGCGCCGATCGCCAGCACCAGCATGACTTCGGGCAATTGCAGCGCGAACAGCGTCGGCAGGTAGGACCAGGGCATGTCGGGCACGGACACCAGCGCGCCGTCGAACATCTCCTTCCAGGGCTTCTCGAAGAAATGCGAGAAGTAGGTCAGCGCCTGGAACGGATTGCCGGGCTCCATGATCGACCACGGCCAGATCAGGCCCATGATGAGATAGCCGAGCACGAGGCCGGGCAGCAGCACGTAGACGACATGGGCGAAGCGGCGGATTGCTTCGCGGGTGCCTTCGACGCGCAGCTCTTCCAGAAACAGCGGCATGAAGCCGATCATCGCAAAGACGAGCGAAAGGCCCCCGAGAATACGCGTGCCGATCGAGAGGCCCGCGCCGAGGCCGACGATCAGAATGGTGCGCGGCGAGGGCTGCGGATATTCCTCGGCCAGTCGCACCAGGCCGAGCATCAGGATGATCATCGCCACCGCGAAGGGCGCATCCTTCGGGTTCATGAACATGTGCCCGTAGAAGATCGGGCAGAGCGCGAGCAGCAGGAGTGCTGCGAGACCCGCAAGTGGCCCGCCGATGCGGCGAGCGAGCCGCCAGGTCACCGCAAGCCCGATCACGCCGACGACAGCGCCGACGAGGCGGCGCGTCTCGAACAACTCGATCGGCATGACCTTGTGCAGCAGCGCTGCGACCATGTCGAAGCCGCCGCCATACATATAGAGATTGGCAAAGGAGAGCGCCGCGGTGTCCTTGAAGCCGGAGCCGAACATGCGCAGCAGGAGGTCGGCATATTCGGCGTGGGTGTAGTCGTCCCAGCCAAGCCCGTAGTCGCGGAAGGTTAGCCCCGCGATGACCGCGACCGCCGCCAGCACCAGCATGGCAAGGTCATCGCAAGTCCGCTCAATCGAGCGCCCCAGAGGCGTGTCGATCGCCGAAGTGGTGATGGATGTCATGGCAGTCGGTGACCCGGAATCCCCTCTCGGCCGCGCCGGTGCGCACGGCCCTTTGTCCCGGGAACCCTATAGCGCAGTTCCATTTCCAAGTAATTGCGCATTATGGCTAAATTCCTGATGCAACGCAGCAATTTCCAGATCCTGGAGTTTCAATAGAGCTAGCGAGATGTTGCTGAAGGGAATGTGAATAAGTCCCTGATTTCGCTATTTTAAGGAACGGTTACGGCGAATCGCCGTTGGCGAGGCGTGCGATATGACGGTATCTTGGCGTAGGCGGTGTCGCGCGATCATGCGCGGCCGGGGGTGAGTTCGATGGCACTGGCATTGTTGATCGCGGGGATTTTCGCCTTTGTGGCGGGCCTCCTCACGGTCCTCTGGGGCATCTCGCTCAAGGAATTCAGTCTCGGCAGTACTCTCATACTCAGCGGGACCATCGGCGTCTGCTCCGGGATGTTACTGATGGGCCTTTACACCGTCGTGCAGGAGCTGAAAGGCATCGCCCGGCGGCTCGCCGCAACGACGGCACTGTCCGAGGTTAGAGTCAGGCCGGTGCTTCCGCCGGGCCTTGCGACGGCGGGCGCGTCTGGGCCGGAAGCGGTCCCTGGCGAGGCCGCCAAGGTCGACCCAATGATGCCGGTATCGCCGGCTGCACCGCCACCCTGGCAGGATGAAGCAGCGGCGCGTACGCGTGCCGAAGTGCCACCGATGCCGGAAGCGTCCGCAGCAACGCCTGAAGGGCCGCGTCGGCGCAATCTCTTGTTCGCCTCGACCTCGCGCAAGGAGCGCGATCGCGCGCAGGCCAAGGCCTCCGAGGCCGAACCGGGTGAGGAGCATCCGGCGCCCGCCGAGCCACCGCAGGCAAGCTTCGACGATGCCTGGCCGAAGCCCGAACGGATGCGGCCGCCGGAGGCAGCTCCGCTCCGCCGCCCGCCGCCGCCGCGCATGCCCTCGAGCTTTACGGAAGCCGCGCCAGCTCCTGCGTCGCCCCCGACACCTGAGCCACGTCCGGCACCACCGGCCGAGCAGCCGGCCGTCACCGTGCTCAAATCGGGCGTCGTCGATGGGATGGCCTATTCGCTCTATTCCGACGGCTCGATCGAGGCGCAGATGCCGGAAGGTATGATGCGCTTCGCCTCGATCGACGAGTTGCGCACGCATCTCGACCAACGGTCCTGAGGTCCATCCGTGTCAGATGCGGCGGGTAAGAACTTCATCGAGCTCACGGCGAACATCGTCTCCGCCTACCTCAGCAACAATCCGACGCCGGCGGCCGAGATCCCGAACCTGATCAGCCAGGTGCATGGCGCGCTGGTGCGGGTGTCCTCGGGTCGGACCGAAGCGCCGCTCGAGCCGGCAAAGCCCGCGGTGTCGCTGAAGAAGTCGATCGCGCCGGACTATCTCGTGTGCCTCGAGGACGGCAAGCGCTTCAAGTCGCTGAAGCGCCATCTGCGTACCCAGTACAACATGACGCCCGAACAGTATCGCGACAAATGGGGCCTGCCGGCCGACTATCCCATGGTCGCGCCGAACTACGCGGTGGCGCGCTCGCAATTGGCGAAGAAGATGGGGCTGGGGCAGCAGCAGCGCAAACGTAAATAGCGCAGCGTCACGAAGCCTCGGCGAGCGCCTCGCGCGCATCGGTGCGGATGCGTTCCACCATCGAGCGCAGGCCGTTTGAGCGCTGCGGCGTCAGGTGGTCGCGAAAGCCGAACTCGTCGAACACCGCGAGCGCGTCGGTCGAGAGAATTTCCTGCGGCGTGCGGTTGGAATAGAGCGAGAGCAGGATCGCGACCAGCCCGCGCACGATATGGGCGTCGCTGTCGCCACGATACTTGAGGACCGGCGGGCCATTCTCGCGATCGATCCGCTTGGAGAGCCAGACCTGGCTGACGCAGCCCTGCACCTTGTTGTCGGCGGAGTGTTCCGCCTCCGGCATCGGTTCCAGGGAGCGCCCGAGCTCGATGACGTACCGGTAGCGGTCGTCCCACTCGTCCAGAATCTCGAAATTGTCCCTGATTTCGTCGATCGTCGTCATGATGGCCCGTGTGTGATCCCAGGGCCAATATAGGGACGCAAGGACGCGAAATCGATAGGGGTTGGACCCTAATTCGCCGTTTCCGGCCCGCGCCATTCGAGCGCCAGGTCGTCCTGGGTCAGGGTGTCGCGCTGTGCCGGACCAGGGTCGAGATCGGCTTCAGCCATGCTGCCGATCGAGCCAGTGTGGTCGGGCGCCTTCTTTTCATTCTTGCCGTTGGTGATCTGCTCTTTCTTGTCATTGAGCATCTGGTAGAGCTTGCGTGCCCCGTCCTGCGCGCGCTGGCCGATGACGGTTGCGGCCTGGCCGCCGACCTCGCAGGCCGCGGGCTGGCGTTTGCAGAACTGGCTCATGTCGGAGACGGCCGCGGTCGCGGCCGACACGGCCTCGGCGGCGCCGATCGGCGGCACCTTCTCCGATTCGGGAGTCTTGTCCCGCGGCAGGAGCACCAGCACCAGCCCGAGCCAGAATGTGATGCGGAGCAGAAAACGCATCTTGCGACCTTGCGTGTTAGATCCAGCCGGCGGCACCCCGCGGGCCTTCGACCTAGCAACCTTCGATAAATCGCAAGTGATTGCGTTGAGCTTAATTCGGCGAAATTTTGTGTGGGATTTGAACGAATCGAAAGGCTCGTAAATTTTCGATTGATGCGGGCTCGCGCTCTCCGACTTGCGTCCTTCCACCAATTCGAAACCATACGGCGGGGGATGCGGAAACCCCGCGTTCACCATCCGCGCGAATGAAACCGTCAAATCGCGTAAAATTCCGCGCAATCACACGGCGTTCTGCCGCATGCGCCACCGCCTTAGCGTTCGTTTAATGTCGCTCTGACACGGTGGCTCAACGACAAGGAGGCGTTCCGGCGCGTCTTTTCGATGCATGAGCCGAAGCGCGAGACCCGTGACAGTTTTGAGTATCATCCGCGATTGTCTCGATGCGCTGCTGCATCCCTCGGCGCGTTATGACGCGCTGACGCGGGCGCGCCATCGGGCTTTCATGGCCCCCAGGCTGCTCGGCAGCCTCGCCGCCTTTGCCGCGTTCCCGATTTATCTTGCCATGCGCGGCGCCCCCAGCGCGATCGAGGTTGCGGCCTTCGCCTGGCTGATCGCGCCGATTCTGCTGTCGTGGTTCCTTTCGCGCACCGGCCGCTATGAAGGTGCCCATGTGCTGTCATCGCTGGCGCTCGCCGGACTGATCATGGCCGTGGCGGTGACCACGGGCGGCATCGAATCGTTTGCCGCAGTCTGGCTGGTCGTCGTTCCCCTGGAGGCCGCGCTGTCGGCCTCGCGCCGGGTGGCTGCCTTTGCCTCGGTGCTGGCGCTGTCCTGCGTGGCTCTCTTGATCCTGTTCGGTCATCTCGACTGGTTGCCGCTCGACCAGGCCAATGCCGCCGAACGCGGCATGTTCACCGCATTCGGCGTTGCGTCCGCGACGCTTTATGCGGCGGGTCTGGCCTTCGGCGCCGAATCGCTCGCGCGTACCAGTGTTGCGCTGCTGTCGCGCGAAGAGGAGCGCTACCGCCTCCTGGCGCGCAACATGAGCGACGTCATCTCGCGGCATCAGCGCAACGGCGCAGTCCAGTTCGTCTCGCCAGCAGTCGAGGCCATGCTCGGCGTGCCGGTCGCCCAGCTCACTGGCCACGGCCTGTTCGATCGCGTCCATGTCGCCGACCGTCCGGCCTATCTCACCGCGCTGTCGGACGCCGCGCGCGGCGATGTGCGCGGCGTCGAGTTCCGGCTACGGCGGGAGGTTGGCGGCAGCGAGCGCGGCCAGGTCGATTTCATCTGGGTCGAGATGCGCTGCCGGCCGCTTGACCAGGATTTGGTTGACCAGGATCTGGGCCGCGACGTGACGCACGAGCCCGAGGTCGTCGCCGTGATGCGTGACATTACCGATCGCAAGATGCAGGAGCAGGCGCTCGATCAGGCTCGCAGCGCCGCGGAAGCGGCCGATGCCGCCAAGACGCGCTTCCTCGCCACCATGAGCCACGAGCTGCGCACCCCGCTCAATGCCATCATCGGCTTCTCCGAGATGATCGCGCAGGAGCAGACCCTGATGTTAGGGGCGGCCCAGCGCAAGGAATACGCAGAGCTCATCAACGCTTCCGGTCAGCACCTGCTGTCGGTCGTCAACGGCATCCTCGACATGTCCAAGATGGAATCCGGCAAGTTCGAGATTTCGCCGGAACCGTTCGCGCCGCGCGCCGCGCTGTTGCATTGCTGCAATCTGCTCGCGCTGAAGGCGCGCGAGAACGGCATCGATCTCATCACCGATGCGCCGCAGGATCTGCCGGTGATGACCGGCGATCCGCGCGCCTTCAAGCAGATTGTGCTCAACCTCGTCTCGAACGCGATCAAGTTCACCGAGCGTGGAGGGCAGGTCACCGTCGCCGCCACGGTTTCGCCATCGCACCTCTTCCTTCGCATCAGCGATACCGGCGTCGGCATCGCGCCCGACGACCTGAAGCGGATTGGCGCGCCGTTCTTCCAGGCCGGCAAGACCTATCAGCGTCGCCACGAAGGCACGGGCCTCGGATTGTCGATCGTGAAGAGCCTCGTCGCCTTGCATCTCGGCGAGTTGACGATACAAAGCAAGCTCGGTGAGGGGACGGCCGTCACCATCAAGCTGCCGCTCGTCTGCACGCCGTCGCAAGGACGGCAGAGCGAAAGCAAGATCGCGACACTGGTACCGCCGCCGCGCCATGATGTTCAGGACCAACCGGCTTTGGTGAAGAAAAGTGCCTAGAAAGTCTGCAAGAGATGAGGATGCTCCGCGCCGCCGTGGCGCCAAGGCAGCGGTCGTCGACGTCGAGACCGAGCGTAATCTCGCGATGCGGATCCTGCTGCACAGCCCCAAGGATACTCTCGCTGGTCTCGTTGCCTTTGCCGCGGTCAGCGCCATCATCGCTAACGCGCTGTTCCTGCAAACCGGCCGCCATCCGGCGCCAATGTTCGGCACCGTGATCAATTTGCCGGCGCCGTCGGCTGCTGCGTTGTCGAGCCCATTGCCGCGGCCGCGCCCGCTTGCGGCCGATTCACTGCCGCTCGAGCCGAAGCCGATGGAGTTCCGCGTCGCTGAGCCCAAAGTTGCGGAGAAGCCGCCGGCGCCCGAGAAGGTCGCCGAGGCAACGTCCTCGACCGCCAGATACGCCGATCCCCTGACCAATCTCGTCAAGGCCACGGCGACGACGCCTCCGTCGCAATCGGTCGTTGTCGCGCGGCCGCCGGCGCCGATCCCGGCGCAGCAGAGTCCCTCTATGCGTCGTGTCGCCGCCGTGCAGCGCGCGCTCTCCGAATATGGCTATGGACAGTTGAAGGTGACCGGCTCGATCTCCGGCGAAACCCAGGCAGCGATCCAGAAGTTCGAGCGCGAGCACAAGATGCCGGTGACCGGGCAGGTGTCCGACCGCCTGTTGCGCGAGCTTGCGGCTGTGATCGGACATCCTGTCGAATAATCGCCATTGATTGCCGCGGATACTGGTGCTGTTTCCGCGGCTGGCCTATCGTCCTGTCCATGCGATTGAAATCGAACATATGGGTGGCGGCGTACTTGCGCCGCTGCCAGACTGAAGGCGTGTTCGGCGCGGTGCGCCGGCGTGGTGCCGAGGAGGCTGGCGCGGTGTTCGTCAAGGTGTCGCTGCTTGACGGCAACGCGATGCTGTACGTGCCTGCTCCGCAGACTGTCTATGACGACGGCCGGCCGGTCGATCGCTTCTTCGTGCCGATGGCGCCGCAACCTCAGCCGGAAGCAGCGGTCGAGGAGCGGCTCACCAAGGAAATCCGCTTCGACCCCGACGCCTGGATCGTCGAGACCGAGGATCGCGCCGGGCGACATTTTCTGGAATTGGCACGCGCCTGAGATCTAGCGGTCCGATCCGCCGGTGCCTGTCCGCATCGGCGGGATCGCGCCGGGCTGCACTGCGGGTCGCGGCTGGCTCGCACTGCTGCGCGCGCGCTGGCGTTCGCCGTCATAGAGCGACGACTGATATTTTGCGCGCGTCACCGCCAGCGTCGAGCCGCGCCAGGCAGCGAGCATCACCAGTGCCGAGCGATCGCTGAGGCGGTCATAGAGCCGCGACAGCCGGTAGACGGTGTTGACCGACGTTCCGATCTCCGGCTTGAAGAACAGGAGAATGCGCTGGAAGTTGGGGCTCGGCATGTCGAGCGCGCGCGCCGCGACGGCAAGCGCTTCCCCGCCGGCATCGTCCACGATCTGCGCGGCGACGCGCGAGGGCAGGATCAGGCTCTCGCCGAGCTCTAGCGTGAAATTTTCGGTGTCCTCGGCATAGGCCGCCCATTCCAGCGTCTGGATTGCGCGCGTGGCACGCGCGGTCGGAATGCAGGGCGCAGCCTTCAGGGGAGTCTGAGCCAGATTGTGCAGGATCAATGCGCGCTCCGAGGCCGTGGCGCGAAAGAACATGTCGTGGATCTCAGCGGCGTCCTTTGGCTGCATCGCCATGTTCGCAGACATCCGCAGCTCCGCATCGGTCGGCGTGCGGGCCGGCGCGGGCGCTGCGGGCGGCGCGGAAATCTCGCGCGCCAGCGGAATTCTCCGACCCTCATGTGCTGGCAGGAGCCCGAGCTTCTGCATGATCGGCGCGGGTGTTGCAGGATAGATCGCAAGACGAGCCTTCACCGCGGCGCGCGTCGCATCGTCGACCTGGTCGATCAGCCGCGAGGCGAGCTCGACGAATTGCCGCTCCTCATCGCCGCCATGGCTCTTCGCCTGCACGTAAAGATCGGTCAGCACGCGCAAGAGCGTGGGGCGAATATCGACGCCTTCGCGACGGGACAGGGTAATGAGCCCGTCGAATGCTGGAAATAGCGGCTTGGTCATGAGGCGTACGCAACTCGAGAAAAATCGTCCGCGTCAGCCTATCGCGGGTTGTTTTAAAGGCTCGTTAAGGAAAACGAGGTGTGAAGCCGTTGCTGCGTTTTCAGCTGTTGTCGTGCTGCAACGGGACGGCGCGTTCTGCCCGTGTGGTTACGGTCCGGTTGGCGCGTTTACACCCCGTTAACCATGTGCTGATCTTAATGGCACCCATGTTGTGAGGACCGTTCGGTCGCGCGGCAATAGAAGAGAGCTGACATGGGGACCATCATTGAATTTCCGGCCGGTCGCCGGCTGGGCTCATCGGGGGATGTCGCTCCGCTCGCAGAGACGGGGAGGGTGTTGATCCTTCCCGTGATCCGCATCGAGCGTGAATCGGACGAGACCAGCGGCGGTCATGGACCGGCAGAGGGCACCGCGCCGGGGCGCCGCCGCCGGCGTCGCTAAAAGTCCGGCCTTCGTGCAATGCCGGACCCGCATCACAAGATCCGGTGTTTCGCATCGGCCCTGCTGCTCGCGCTGATCGGCGCGACACTCAGTGCCTGTAGCGGCGGCGATTTCGGCCGCACCCGCGAAGACATGCGCAGCGACGATATGCACCGCTGGCTGGGTGCCGAGGTGACGGGCAGCCTTGGTCTCAAGGCGTCGCAATTCCAGCTCACCGACGCGGAACGCCAGCTTCGCGACCTCGCCTATCCCATGATCGAGCCGCCGCTGTCGCGTCCCGCCTGGAAGAGCGTGTTCGGCGACTACAAGGCGCTGCCGTCACCCTGGCAGCAGAAAGTCGTGTTCGACCGCACCATGTACGGTCGCACCCTGATCGACGAGCCGCACCGCTCGCATTCCTCGCGCTATGCGCAGCTCATCGAGGACGTGCGCAACGACATCACCCGTTTTGAGCCATTCTTCGCCAGCGCGATCCGCGTCATCGATCTCGACAGGAAGCGCGATGCGAGCATGGCCCGCGTCTCCGAGCTGTCGCCGAGGGAGAAGGCGGATGCGGTCGCGCGCATGCAGGAGAACTCGCTGATCGTCCAGTGGGTGCAGCAATGCCTGGAGCAGCGCGTCTCGTCCTATCGCTGGGCGCTGGAGCGGCTGGTGATCCAGGCGCCCGACGGCATGGCGGCGGACGCCGACCGCCTGATCGGCGAGCTCGCCGCGCAGACTGCCAATCCGCCGGTCGCTGCCCAGCCGCCTTACGGCCGGGCGGTGACCGTGCGCGGCTAGGGCGAACCGGCCCGGTTCCGTCCGGGCGGTGACCCCCGACGGTGACCGAATGGCTGTGCGGCGCAGCAGCCGCGACCAGGGCCTTCTCGGACCTTCGTCGGATAGATTTGTGCTTGTCCCGCGAGCGCCGATATCGATAGATTGCATGCATTGGACGCGTTGATTTTTGACCATTTCTTTCAGCATGTGATCAGGGGCTCCGGCCATGTTCGAAAGTCATTTGAATCACCTGTCGCCGCTAGGTATCCGCAAACTCCTCGCAATCGGCGCTCTGCTGGCATCGACCGGCCCGGTATTCGCTCTCACGCAGGAAGCGGCGGTCGAGAACTGCCGGATGACGGTCGGCAAGCCGATCGTGCAGGCGTGCATGCGCGCGGGAGGCGGGCCGGCGGGCGGCGCCAATCTCGAGGCCTGTCGAGCCAAGGCCAAGCCGCAGGTCCATGCTTGCGTGCTCGCCGCCCTCAATGCCGCGAATGGCCGCGCCAATGTCGCGGTCGCGGCGCCCAAGGAGGAGGCGCCCAAGCTGGCGCCAGGAACGGCATTGCCCAAAGGCTTTGTGGCGCCGCCTCGTACGATCGCCGACATCACCTCGATCCTCGACAGCGAAAAGCCGAACGAGAAGCTGATCGCGGAGCTGAAGGCGGACGCGGATTCGACGCCCACGGGGAAGGAGTCACGCGAGGATCTCGCCCAGTTCTATTTCGACCGCGCCAATGCGCGCTCCCAGCTCGGGCGACTTGCCGAATCCACCGCCGACGCCAACAAGGCCGTGGAAGTGGGCCGCGGGGCCGTCAGCCCAAACATGATGGGGCGATTGTTGCAGTTGCAGTCGGTGCAATACGCCCTCGCAGGCGATCCCAAGCGCGCGCTGGAGATCATGCAACAGCTCTTGCGCCAGACGGCCAACGTGCCGGGCGCGAAAGGATATCAGTTCAACGCAAACCGTTCGGTCGCGTCCATTCTCCTCCAGATGGGCGATGTCGCGCAGGCCGAAGCCTATTTGCGTCGCAGCCTGACCGGGATTCAGGAAGCGCGCACCAGTGGGCTTCCGGGCTGGCGAGCGTCCTATGCAAAGTTCGGCCAGACCTGGGAGGGTGAAATCGAGATTACCCGCGGGATAATATTCGAGGCACGGGGGCAATTTGCCGAAGCCGAGGCCGCTTATCGCACCGCGGAGCTGCGCAAGAGCGCCGGTAACAAGGCAGTGTTGGAGTCGGAAAACCCGCCTGCAGAGACGCTCCTGCTGCAAGTTGTCGACGGCCTGGTGTTGAATCAGGCGCGCATGAAGGCGAGGCAGGGCAGACTGGCTGAAGCCGAGGTTGACGCGCGCCGGGCGCTCTTGGCACGGTTAAAGGACACCGGCAAATACAATCCGGTCACGCCGCGCTTCGTGATGGGCCTGGCCGGCATTCTGGTCGAGGAGGGCCGCTACGAGGAGGCCGAGCAACTCGGCCGCGTCGCCATCGAGATCAACAAGACGGTCGGCGTGCCCGAGGATTCGCAGGCTACCGTCGGGTTGCTCTCGCAGCTTGCCGGTATCCTGGCGCTGCGGCGGAAGGCGCCTGAAGCCAACGAGATGTACGCGAGGATCGACAAGGCGGTCGCCAATTGGGATCCGCAGCGCCGCCAGGTATTCGAGCTCAATCCGTCGCGCATCCTGTCGCTTTATGCCTCCGGCCAGGTCGACGCCGGCATCGCCGCGGCCGAGCAATTGGTGAAGAAGCAGGTCGCGCGGGTCGGCGAAAACCATTTCGACGCCGCCTCGGCACGCGGGACGCTGGCGATCGGCTTGATGCGGGCCCGCCGCGATGCGGACGCGATCCGCGAGTTCAAGGCCGCCATTCCTGTCATGATGTCGAATGCGCGTGAGAACGCCGACGACGAGAACACGACGGTTGTTGCCGCGCGCAGCCAGCGGCTGCAAGGGACCGTCGAAAATTATTTCCTCCTGCTCGCACGTGCCGAGGGAACCAGCAACGAGGTCGGCGAAGAGACCTTTGGCCTTGCCGACGCCATTCGCGGCCGGTCGGTGCAGCAGGCGCTTGCAGCCTCCAGCGCGCGTGCGGCGGCGAAGGACCCGGCGCTCGCCGATCTCGTGCGCAAGGAGCAGGACCTGACCAAGCAGGTCAATGCCCAGCTCGGCACGCTCAACAACGTACTCGCCATTCCCTCGGCCGATCGCGACGAGAAGGGCGTTCAGCAGATCCAGGCCTCGATCGCGGCGCTGCGCAGCGAGCGCGACAAGGCGCGCCAGGAGATCAAGCAGAAGTTTCCGTCTTACGCTGATCTGGTTTCGCCCAAGCCGCCGAGCGTCGCTGAAATCCGCGCGACGCTTTCCGAGAACGAGGCGATGCTGTCGTTCTATTTCGGCCAGAATGGCAGCTTCGTCTGGGCCGTCCCCAAGTCGGGTCCGGTGGCATTCGCCGCGATCAATGCCAGGATCGGCGACATTGAGACCAAGATCCGCAAGCTGCGCGAGGCGCTCGAGCCGCAGGCGGCGATGATCTCGGACATTCCGCCGTTCGACCTCAAGCTCGCCTATGAGCTTTACGAGCTCCTGCTCAAGCCGGTTGAAGGCGGCTGGAAGTCCGCAAAGAACCTGATCGTCGTCACCAACGGTGCGCTCGGCCTGCTGCCGCTTTCCTTGCTGCCGACCGCGCCTGCGGAGGTGGCGCAGGATGACGAGCCGCTGTTCGCCAGCTATCGCAACGTGCCATGGCTCGCGCGCACCCACGCGGTGACCACGGTGCCGTCGGCGGCCGCCTTGCGGACGCTGCGGCAGTTGCCGCCCGGCAAGCCCGGACGCAGCGAGCTGGTGGCGTTCGGCGATCCCTATTTCAACAGGGACCAGCAGGCCGAGGCGGAAGCTCCTGTTGCCAAGACCCAGGTTGCGGATGCCGGCGGCAACGTGACGCGCGGCATGCCCCTGAAGCGCCGCAACAGTCCGAAGCTCGAAGGCGTCGACAGCGCCGAGCTCGCGCTGCTGCCCCGGCTGCCCGATACTGCGGACGAGCTGAAGTCGATCGCGCTCGCCTTGCAGGCCGACCCGTCGAAGGTCTTGTTTCTCGGCAGCAAGGCGACGGAAAGCGCGGTCAAGACCATGAACCTCTCCGGCTTCAAGATCCTCGCCTTCGCGACCCACGGCCTCGTGCCGGGCGAGCTCAACGGCCTGACCCAGCCGGCGCTCGCACTGTCGTCGCCGGCGGTGACAGGCGAGGAGGGGGATGGCCTGCTGACTATGGAGGAGATCCTCGGCCTCAAGCTCGATGCGGACTGGGTCATCCTGTCGGCGTGCAACACGGGCGCGGGAGCCGGGGCGGGCGCCGAGGCGGCTTCGGGACTTGGCCGCGCGTTCTTCTATGCCGGCACGCGCGCGCTGCTGGTCACGAACTGGTCGGTGCATTCGCAATCGGCGCGGCAACTGGTGACCGACCTGTTCAAGCGACAGGCCGACGATCCGAAGATCGGGCGAAGCGAGGCGCTGCGCCAGGCGATGATGGCTCTCGTCGATGGGCCGGGTTATCTTAACGCCGAAGGCAAGACCGAATTCGCCTACGCGCATCCGTTGTTCTGGGCGCCGTACACGATCATCGGCGACGGCGGTGTGCGCTAGCGAAATGTGGTGCGTGGGAAGAAAGGGTTGAGTGAGGATGATGCGGAAGACGTTGCTCGGGCTCGTCGCGGCTGGCCTCTTGAGTTCAGGGGTCGCGCAAGCGACGCAATTGATCACGGAAGACGAAGCCAAGCTGCCGCCGCCAAAGGGGGCCATTGCGACCGACCGGCGCGGCATTTTGCGCGGTCCGAAGGTGGAAGTGGTCTCGCCCAGCGATGCGGTCAGCTCGCCGCTGCGGTTGCAACTCAAGTTCGAGTCCTTCGGAGGGGCCAAGATCGATCCTGATTCGGTCAAGGTGATCTTCCTGCGCTCGCCCAACGTGGACCTGACCGCGCGGGTCAAGCCGTTCATCCAGGCCGACGGCATCAACATGCAGGACGCCGAATTGCCCCCGGGCGAGTATTTGGTGCGGGTCGACATCAAGGACAGCGACGGCCGCCCCGGCACAGCCAGCTTCACCCTGAAGATCGCGCCGAAGTGAAGCGATGAAGTGTCCCTATTGCCGGTCGGAGAATGTCGAGAGCGCGCTGGTCTGCGCGTCCTGCGCGCGCGACATCGCCATTCCTCCCACGCTGATAGCCGAACGCGACGATCTCCTGCGCAAGCGGGACCAGCTTCGTGACGAGTTGCGGCGCGCCAGAGCCGAGATCGAGGCGATCATGACCCGCAGGAAGTCGCGCTGACGATGGAGTGTCCGTTCTGCGCCGAGACCATCAAGGATGAAGCCATCGCGTGCAAGCACTGCTCGCGCGATTTGCGTGTCGTGCGCCCGATGCTTGCCGAGATCGACGAGATCGTCACAGACCTCGACCGGCTCAGGCGCGATCTCGACCGCGTCGGTGCCAGGCTCGAGCGGTATAACAACCCCGTGCGGTATTTTGCGACCCACGCGGTTCTCTATGTCGTGATTCCCGCGCTGCTGCTGGTCACCACGCACGTCCTCGTCACCATCACCTTCAACATCTCGCCGCTGCCGCTCCGGCTGGCGTCGATCATCATACCTCTCCTGTTCGGGCTGATCGCCTATCCGCTGCACCG
The DNA here is from genome assembly GCF_059803455.1 of Bradyrhizobium sp. UFLA05-108. Lineage (NCBI taxonomy): Bacteria > Pseudomonadati > Pseudomonadota > Alphaproteobacteria > Hyphomicrobiales > Nitrobacteraceae > Bradyrhizobium > Bradyrhizobium sp. UFLA05-108. The sequence goes on from NZ_JBANAZ010000024.1 coordinate 20,662, forward strand.
GGTCTCCCTGATCGGCGCGCTGGTGCTGGGTGTGCTGTGCGCGGCCCTCAGCATCCAGCTGATGCTGACGGTGACCGGCATTCACGACCGCGTCCCGATTCTTCCCGAAGTCTGGGTCGAGTGGCGTGAGGTCTTCGAGTATGGCGCGAGCATCCTGCTCGCCTTCCTGTCCGGCAACATCCTGGGCGTCGTGATCTTCCAGGTGTTGCCGCGGGTTCTGACGCAAGGCGGCAAGCCCAACGCCTTCGCGTTCAGGATCGCGCGCCTTCTCGGCCAGCACGTCGGCGAGGAGCAATTGCGCCGCCGGGCGCGCCTGATTCAGGACCTCATGCAGACCGTCGGTCCCCTCGTCGGCGTCGCCGCCACCGCGGTCGGCTCGATCTATGCGGGGTTGAAGGGGATCCTTGGATAGGGCGGCCTTTGACGGTTCTGGTCGGGGTGCAGTCTGCAAAGAGCAAACGCCTTCTCCAGGTACGATGGCACCTTGGATCGGGTTTGAAAGGTAACGGTAAGAAAAAAGGAAGCTGCTTGTAAAGCGGTTCGGACGGCCTGCTGGCATCTTCCGAAGACGTCGAACAAGAACAGCATGCGCCGCATGCCGATCTCGCATTGCGAGGGAGGTCATCATGAGGGGCTTGATTGCGCTGATAGGCGCCGCATGGTTACGACAGGCCGCCGCATCTACGCAGCCTGCCGTGTTGCGCGGCCTCACCAGCAAGGACCTCTGCGATATCGACACGAGGTGCGGTGAGATCGACTGCGTTACCTCTCAGCGATGCATCGCGCGCTCGCGTCATTCGACGGGCTGGCGCGACGGCACTACGGTTGCCGTGTTGTTGGTGCTCTGCACCGCGTGCATCCTCGGATCCACGAACGAGGCCAAGGCTCAATGCACCGCACGCGACGTGTTGCAGAGACAGTTGACGCTCAAGACGGCTCCCGTTGTCCCGAGACCGCCGAGTTCGGTGGCATCGGCTTCGGATGTTGCGGTGTGGAAGACGATAACAATCGGGACATTCTCGGATTCGTTCGCTCTTCTCAACGCCATGAGCGCGATCGGTTGCGGCGTCGGCGACTCGGCTGCGGCGGCTCTTGCTCGGCCGGCCTTTACCGTCAGTGGCACGAAAGCGGCGGCAGAGCTTCTGACGGTGTCGGCGGCCGAATTGGGCTTTCGGAGCGAGACCGTGTCGCTACGACAGATCTACGCACTCGCGCAGCAACTGGGCTTCGGTCTTGCACCGGCTGAAATTGCTCCGCAGCTCAGACTTCAATATTTGGACCAGCCTATCGGTGAGTTTCTCATCATTGGAATGAGGCCGATCCAGACATGGACAGGTGAAGCCGTCATCCTGACCGTGGCAAATGGCGGAGCAGGCCTCATCCTCATCGGCCAGGACGGTCGCGCGGACGCGGAAATACCAGTGACCTCTCGCTTCGTGTTCGAGCGCGTCCTGCCTATGGCACAGGTAGGCCTTGATATCGGCCCACCTGCTTTGGCCAATGACGATGCAAGCCCATACGCCGCGAAAGGGCAGAGTTGTTGCCGCTAGCGAAGCCTGAACCAACAACGAGTCGATGAAGACAAACGTTCATCGAGGTCGGATTGAGATTTGCTCCTCAAACGTCGCTCGATACATGCCTCTTGGATCTTTCACATCACTATGGAGGTAGTCCCATGCCGATCGTTCAGTTTACTCGCTTCAAAACCGACAAGCCCGAGGAAATGACCAAGATCGTCAGGCAGGCGAAGAAAATCTTCGAAAAACACGGTGCCGAATTTCTTCGGCTGTCCCGTTTCCACACCGGCCACTGGGCAGGAGAGTTGCTGGTGACGACGCGCTACGCCAATTGGGAAGTCTACGGCAAGGTGCAGGAGGCGGTGGCAAAGGACCCGGAGTTCGCGCAGGTAATGGCCGACGGAATGAAGATTGCCGAACTGCAGGGCCGTAACATCGCCGCTAGCATCGATCTGTAGTCGTCGGGGCGTCGCCCGGCGAACCACGTAAAGGGCGAAGGCCGCTGGACATGTTCCGGCGGCCTTTTTCAATTTCAGGGTAACCGTCGATGAAATGAATTTGCGTTGTTGTGCGGGAATCGAGCAAGAACCTTGTGGGTTTCTCCTCGATCGGAGACGAGTGCGTTCGCGCTGATGAAGAAAGTGAGTGAATCCGTCTGCTTCGTGGGTCGATTGGCTTGATTTGTCGGCGCTTGAATGCGTGAAGCGGTCATTCGGACGGCAATCATCACAATTTTTTCACGCCGGTGTCGCCGACGAAGCGATCATTTCTCTCCGCGGAAAACAAAACTGGTTTCGTTTCATTGACTGGACCGCGATCGCTTTTACGATCTGAAACGTCCAAGCGAGATCCTTCACCATGCGGCAATCCGATCCACCCGTCCTTCGCGAAGTAGCCTGGCTGACCTCGGCCTTGCGCGCGCCGTGCTGGGCTGAAGCGATGGCGGAGAGCTGTACCGCCGGGATCCGTACACCGCGGACCATCTAGCCGGCGACGCGATCCCCCGGGAATAAAAGCCAGGACATCATCCATTATTCTCCGCGCATGCGATCTGCGCATGGCGGAGCTTTGTCTGAAATTAGCAACTAGAGAGTACAATCATGAGCAATGCGACCACCATCGATAACGTCATTCCGCGCGCTGATATCATCAAGCGCGCGGCCAGAATCGGGGCTGAGATCAGGAACATCAAGCTGTCCGGCGATCTGTCCGATGACGTCATTCGCTCCATCAATCAGGTGCTGCTCGAGAACAAGGTCATATTCTTCCGCGACCAGGGACATCTCGACGATGCCGAGCAGGAGCGCTTTGCTGCCAGGCTCGGAAACCTCGTGCCGCATCCGACGGTTGGTGCGAGCAAAGGTACCGCGTCGATCCTGGAGCTGGATTCGGGCCGCGGCGGCGGCCGTGCCGACGAGTGGCATACGGACGTGACTTTCGTCGACGCCTATCCAAAGATCTCGGTGCTGCGCGGTGTTGTGATCCCACCGTATGGCGGCGATACCCTCTGGTCGAACACGGCAGCGGCCTATCTCGACCTGCCGGCGCCGCTGCGCAAGCTTGCCGACGAGCTCTGGGCCGTCCACAGCAACGCCTATGATTACGCCGCGAAGGTGCGCGCGACGGAGGCGGACAGGAAGCGCTTCGACGAAGTGTTCACCGGCACCGTCTACGAGACGGAGCATCCGGTGGTGCGCGTCCACCCCGAGACCGGCGAGCGCACGCTGGTGCTTGGCAATTTTCTCCAGCGTTTCGTTGGGCTGCCGAAATATGACGGCCAAAAACTGTTCGACCTGTTCCAGTCTCACGTCACGGCGCCGGAAAACACTGTGCGCTGGAATTGGCGGGTCGGTGACGTTGCGATCTGGGACAACCGCGCGACCCAACACTACGCGGTCAACGACTATGGGGATCAGCATCGCGTCGTTCGCCGAGCCACCATCGATGGCGAGGTCCCGCTCAGCGTCGATGGCCGTCGCAGCGTGACGCGGGTCAAGACGCTGAAACCGCAGACAGCGAAGGCCGCCTGATCCAGCTTCACTGACAGGATTTGACAGAATGAACTCCCTGTTCCGATTTGTTCGCGCGCGGCACCTCGCCGCGCGCAAGGCCGCGGGATTGCTGCTGGCCGGCACCCTGACCTTGGGCTTTGCGGCCTCCGCCTTCGCTGAGCCGCCGCTCGAAACGACCGAGATCCGCTACCAGGGTTGGGTCGGCCAAGTGACCTTTATCGAACTGGCTGACGACTTGGGTTACCTCGCCCCGCTCAAGCTCAAATGGGTCGGAAACACCATCAGCGGTCCCCAGGACATCCAGACCGTGGTCACCGGCGATATCGACATAGGCGGCGCATTCTATGGCTCGGTGATCAAGCTGATCGCGGCAAAAGCGCCGATCAAGGCAGTCGTCGGCTATTACGGATCCGATGACTCCACCCACCTCGGCTACTACGTGAAGGAGGACAGCCCGATCGGGACGGCGCGCGACCTGATCGGCAAGAAGGTCGCGGTCAACACGCTCGGCGCTCATCACGAATTCGCATTGCGTGAGTATCTGGCCCGCAACGGCCTGACGCCGGCGGAGGCGAAGCAGGTGACGCTGGTCGCAATTCCGCCGGTTGCCGGCGAGCAGGCATTGCGCCAAGGGCAGGTCGAAGTGACCACGCTGAACGGTGTGTCGCGCGACAAGGCAGTTGAACGCGGTGGCATACGCAGGCTATTTGCCGACACCGACCTGTTTGGCAATTTCACGGGCGGCGCCTATGTCCTGCGGAACAAATTCATCAAGGACAATCCCAACGCCTCCCGCAAACTGATCGAAGGCGTGTCGCGCGCCATCGCATGGGCGCAGGCGACGCCGCCGGAAGAGGTCCGCGCCCGCTTCGAACGCATCATTGCCGAGCGCAAACGGAATGAGGACGCCACTCCGATCAAATATTGGAAGAGCACCGGTGTTGCGTCCAAGGGCGGCGTCATTGGTGATGCCGAGCTGCAGGTGTGGATCGATTGGTTGGTCAGGGATGGCCTTCTCAAACCCGATCAGCTCAAACCGTCGGATATCTACACCAACGAGTTGAATTACTTCCGTCCGGGAAAGACGGCGGAGGCGCGATGAGCCAAGTCGAAACCAGCCCGGTCAAGATCAGCTTCGAGCATGTCCGTAAGGAATTCGTGACGCGAGGTGAGGGGGGCGGTCCGGCGGACCGCTTCACCGCCCTGGAAGACATCACACTCGACGTTCGCGCAGGCGAGTTCCTGGCGCTGGTCGGCCCGAGTGGCTGCGGGAAATCGACGTTGCTCGATTTGCTGAGTGGGCTGACGACACCGACCAGCGGCCGCATCCTGCTCGACGGGCGGCCGATCACCGGGCCCGGCCGCGACCGCGGCATCGTGTTCCAGCAATACGCTTTGTTTCCCTGGCGTACCGCCGTGGAAAACGTCGAGTTCGGACTCGATATCGCCGGGCTCAAGGCGCAGCAGCGGCGTGAGATCGCGCGGCACTTCCTCGATCTCGTCGGCTTGTCCGGCTTTGCCGGCCGCTATCCGCACGAACTGTCCGGTGGCATGAAGCAGCGCGTCGCGATCGCGCGAAGCCTCGCCTACGATCCGGAGGTGTTGCTGATGGACGAGCCGTTTGCTGCGCTTGACGCGCAGACGCGCGAGACGTTGCAGGGCGAACTTTTGCGGATCTGGCGCGCCACGGGCAAGACCATCGTCTTCATCACTCACGGCATCGACGAGGCCGTAGTGTTGGGCCAGCGCGTAGCGGTGATGACGTCACGCCCGGGCCGGATCAAGCAGGTTATCGAGGTTCCGGCCTCGCTGCGCAGCGAGGCCGACGACGTGCGCTCGCTGCCGGAGTTCGGCCATGTGCGGCACGAGGTCTGGAACCTGCTTCGCGAAGAAGTGCAGAAGGCCCAGCAAGGACAATTGAGCGGCGTTGTCTCAAAGCCTCGTGTCGAACGTGAAGTGAAGGAGGTTGCTCATGTCTAGCCTTGAGACGCTGACGCTGCTGGAGCTTGCGCACGGGCGTCCACAATCCGGTGCGGACCAGCGGTCGTCGTCGAGCGTCAATCGTCTCAGCGCAGTCGCGCGCGCGCTGTCTGGGTTCGGACAACGCTCCTTGTTGCTCATCATCTTGTTGTCGGTGTGGGAGGCCGCCCCAAGACTCGGCTTGATCGACCCGGTATTCCTGCCGCCGTTCTCGGAGGTGATCGCCGCGGGCTGGCAGCTCGCGCAAAGCGGCGAACTCTATGACGACGTGTCGGCGAGCTTGCTGCGCGCGTTGAGTGGATTTCTGATCTCGGTTGCGTTGATCGTCCCACTTGGCCTCGCCGTTGGCTGGTATGCCCGGCTTGGCAATCTCCTGAAGCAGTTCATCGAGATGTGCCGCAATACGGCACCGTTGGCGCTGCTGCCGGTGTTCATCCTGCTGCTCGGAATCGGCGAGATGTCGAAGATCACCATGGTGATCTATAGCTGCGCCTGGCCGCTCCTGCTCAACACCATCGCTGCGGTGAAGCAGGTCGATCCGCTCCTCATCAAGTCGGCGCGGACGATGGGCGCGACGCCGCAGCAACTGTTCCGCAAGGTGATCTTTCCGGCGGCGCTTCTGACCATCTTCGTCGGCATTCGCCTCGCCAGCGCCTCCGCCATGCTGGTGCTGGTCGCCTCCGAGATGGTCGGTGCCAAGGCGGGGCTTGGCTATCTCATCATCAACAGCCAGTACAGTTTTCTGATCCCGCAGATGTATTTCGGCATCCTCGGCATCACGACCATCGGGCTCGCGTTCAATGCTGTCCTCGAGGCTCTGGAGCAGCGCTTCATGCGGTGGAAGGCGCCAGTCACGGCATGAGGGTGCAGTCCGGTTGCAACCGTATAAGCTGGAGACGTGATCGATGACCAACCAACTCCACCGCGCCGAGCGCAGGTCCGCGCCGGCCGGATCCGTTGAATATGATGCCGACGTGCTGGTGCTCGGCGGTGGCCCGGCTGGCACCTGGGCTGCGGTGAGCGCGGCCGAGCGCGGCGCGCGGGTGGTGCTTGCCGACAAGGGATTTTGCGGCACGTCGGGCGCCACGGCGGCGGCCGGCACCGGCGTCTGGTACGTCGACCCCGTGCCGGCGCAGCGCGAGGCGGCGATGGCCAGCCGCGAGAAACTCGGCGGCTATCTCCAGGATCGCCGCTGGATGGCTCGCACGCTGGATCTCACCTATCAGCAGAGCAATCGCCTCGCCGAATGGGGCTATCCCTATCCGGTGGATGATCGCGGCAAGTCGCAGCGCAACTCGTTGCAAGGTCCGGAATATATGCGGCTGATGCGCAAGCGGACCAAGCAAGCCGGCGTCACCATTCTCGATCACAGCCCGGCGCTCGAATTGCTGGTGGATGATGCCGGCGCCGTTGCCGGCGCGAGCGGCTTGCGCCGGCAAAAGCAGGATCGCTGGACAGTGCGCGCCAAGGCGGTGGTGATCGCGACCGGTGGCTGTGCGTTCCTGAGCAAGACTCTGGGATCGAACGTGCTGACCGGCGACGGCTATCTGATGGCCGCGGAAGTCGGTGCCGAGTTCAGCAGCATGGAGTTCTCCAACCCTTACGCGATCTCGCCGGCGTTCGGCTCGGTGACCAAGACGCTGTTTTACGGCTGGGCCACCTTCACCTATGAGGATGGCAGCTTGGTTCCTGGCGCAGCGTCCAAGGGCGGGCGATCGGCGATTGCCCGCGCGCTGCTTCAGGGCCCGGTCTATGCCCGGCTCGACAAGGCTGACGAGGACGTGCAGCGGCACATGCGCGTGTCGCAGCCGAACTTCTTCCTGCCGTTCGACCGCACCGGTATCGACCCGTTCAGGGAGAGTTTTGCCGTGACGTTGCGGCTGGAAGGGACCGTTCGCGGCACCGGCGGCCTGCGCATCGTCGACGACACCTGCGCCACCAGCGTGCCGGGACTCTATGCGGCGGGCGATGCGGCCACGCGCGAACTGATCTGCGGCGGTTTCACTGGCGGCGGCAGCCACAATGCCGCCTGGGCGATGTCGTCGGGGACCCTTGCCGGGCAGGGCGCCGCGGCGTACGCGCGGCAGGCTGGTACGGCGGCCGCGCGAAAACTATCGTCAGCGGGAATGGTCGGTTTTCGCAGCCGCTCGCGGCGCGCGTTCGAACCGGCGGCGCTGGCGAGGGCCGTCCAGGATGAAGTCTTCCCGTATGAGCTGAACTATTTCCGCGAGGCTTCGCGGCTGGATGGAGCGCTGGCGCGCCTCGACGCCGCATGGCGCGACGCATCGGAAGCTGACGCCGCCGGCGCGGCCGACGTGCTGCGCGCGCGTGAAAGCACAGCGATGCTTGCGACCGCGCGGTGGATGTATCGCAGCGCGCTCGCGCGTCAGGAAAGCCGCGGCATGCATCGCCGCGACGATTTCCCCGATCAGGATCACCGGCAACGCCACTACGTGACGACGGGCGGTCTCGACGAGGTCTGGACCGCGGTCCGGCCGCATGCCGAGGCCTTTGCGGAGGCCGCGGAATGATCGAGGTCATCGATACCGAACGCTGCACGTCCTGCGACATCTGCGTCAACGTGTGCCCGACCAACGTGTTCGACAAGACCGACGACGTTCCGGTGATCGCGCGGCAGGGCGATTGCCAGACCTGCTTCCTCTGCGAGCTCTATTGTCCCGAGGACGCGCTTTACGTCTCGCCTTTCGCGGATGAGAGCCAGCAAGTCGACCTCGTTGCGCTCAAGCAGGCGGACGCGCTGGGCAGCTATCGCCGCGCCGTCGGCTGGACCGATGACACCAGGAGCCGCCGGAGCGGTGACCGCAGCTATCTCCTCTTCGGGCATTGAGCGGGCTCAACCTGCGCCGGCCGATACGCGATCGATTCACAACCGGAGTGGCGGCCGCTCTTGCTACAAAGCGGCCCATCCGCCCGAAACCTCATGTCTCAGAAGGGATGCTTGCGGGAGAATGGGATTGTTAAACTTTAGCGCTTGTTCGAATGAACTTTCGTGGGAATCACTAGCGCAAAATCAATGCATCATTGGTGCGATTCTATAGATAACTTGTAAACGTTCCGACCGAATTTGTCGCCGCGCTCCCTACCAACGACTGGACGGCGGAGCTGGATGGATGCCATTTTTTCCTGGCTGGTGGGATCCGCGCACCTTCATCCCAGGAGGGGTGGCGAGCGGAACCAAGGCAGAGACGTTTGAAGTTGCTGCGTTAGTGTCACGGGGGATCGCGATGATGAGGCGAGCAATCCCAGCTTTTGTAGCATTGATTGCGCTCAGCCAAACGGCCACAGCTGGTGTCTCTTGCGCCGTGGTACGTTTCTATGTCGCCAAATACTCGGAAGCGGCAGCTGAGACGTGGGCACGAAGTCACGGCGCCAGCGATGCCGAAATCGAAACGGCGCGTCGTTGTCTGCATCATAGCGCAAACGTGCAGACTGCAAGCTCGGCTGCGAGGTCACAGGTGCTCATTCCTGTAACCGAGCAGGAGCGCGCCCGGCGCGAACCAAATGAACGCGATCCAGATCAGGAAGTGAAGCTCGTCGTACCTGTGCAGGATCAGCGCGCCGCCCCCGAGACGGATAGTCACGACGACGAACCACGCGTGCACGGCGTCATCCGGCCGAAGGATGAGGATCCTTCGGCCGGGCATGTGAGCGACGAGGCCAATGGTCCCTCCGATAGAAGGACTACCACAGTGCGTCCACGCTATGTGGGCTCTGTGCATCGCGCCGACGGTAGGGGAGGGACGGGCCATGTGGCATGGTTCAAACGACTCTGGGGTCACCTGGTTGGGCCGCGCCGATCCAGCATCGCCCTTTTTGCATTTCCTCGTTGGGGATCGAATAAGGTACGGCCTCATCTCAGCGGGACCGCACCGGGCCACAGGACAGGGTGAGCTGCATCGCTGGATGCTTCCGGTTCTTCACCTTGACCCAATGCCTTCAAAGCGGCGTCAGTGCGGTTGGCATGTCGTACACTGGGTCAGCCGGTTGCGTTCGGTTACGGGTTGGACTGACGACCCGGACCGAGCCAATCAGGCCCGGTTCTCCGGCCCGCGGCTACTGTACATGGGGTTGTTTTCCAGATTTTTGATAACGGCTGCCGACGGGCCGCTCACCGCCGCCCGCGCGGGGCCTCGGCCTTGGTGGGGGCGTCGGTCTGCGGCGCGCAGCTCGCGGCCGCCAGCGAGGCCTGGGCCTGCGGCATCAGGCCGGGCTCGGCGGCGAGCGCCTTCATGACGATCAGGCCGGTCGCGCTCGGGGAATCGATGATCAGCCGGTCGGCCGCCGTGACCTCCTCGTCCTCGGGCAGCGCATTGTGCTGGGCTTCCGTCATCAGGTCGAGCTCGATCACCTTCTTGCCGGCGGAGCGGTCGTTGATGGCGTAATAGGCGATCTCGTTGCGGGTGTAGAACGACACCGAAGTATAGGCCTGGCTCACCGGCACCTTCAGCTTCAAGGGTCCGCCGGAGAGATCGTAACGGCAGATCGCCAGCGCAAAGGCCGGGTCCATGAACGGCATCGGCGAGGTGTTGGGATCGGCGAGCGGCAGCTGTGTGACCGCGTTCTCCTTCGTCATCGGCGTCAGCCGCGAATAGGCGTCCTGGGTCGCGATCCGTGGCAGCGCCAGCACGCTGACGAGGTGAACGATGAGGCCGAGCAGGACGCCGGCGAGGATCGTGAACGCGAGCCGGATCATGGGCAGCCCACCGTCGCGATCTGCGGCATCGGCGCGTCGCGCTGGGTACGCGTGGCAACGCCGACGGGCGTGTCGTAGAGGCGGAACATCAGCGCATAGCGCTCGATGCCGCCGGTCGGCAGCCAGTTGCCAGCGCGGGAGCGCGAGGCGATGTGAATCTCGAACGAGCCATCGGACTGCCGGACGATTTCCTGGCTGGTGAAGCCGTAGCGCTGCAGCGAGTTGGCGACGAGATGGCCCTTGCGGTCATAGAGCGTCAGCGTCCAGAACCGCGCCGGCGGGGTCACGCCGGAGACCACGATGTCACAGCGGCCGTCGAGCGCCTTCTTCTTGTCGTCGGTGGTCGCGGTGAACGCAACGCCGTCGCCGGTGCCGATCGGCAGCTCGCCGTTGCGCACGATGGTGGCGCGCGAATAGGGGTCGACGTCGGCGGTGCCGGTGCGCGGGCGCGCCGTCCATGCGCCGATCGTGAGCGCGCCGATGTCGGTGCCGCGCGTCGTCGTCATCCAGGTCGCGCCGACGCCGACCGCGGTGGCGAGCAGAAGGGCCGTCAATGTGATGATGATCAGCCGCATGGGATCAGGTCAGTTCTTGCGCGGGCCGGACGAGGTCGCGTTCTCCTCCGCCGCATAGTTCTGCGGGAAGGCGAGCGCGCTCGACGGCGAGGCGGGCTTGGCCGGCTTCGCCGTGTCGTCGGACGTCGTCTTGGTCGTGGTCTTGGCGGCGTCGTCGAGCAGCTTCTCCACCCGCACCAGAATATCGGCGCCGCGCTTGGTCAGGATCGGCGGCGGACCGGGCTTGGTCTCCAGCACCTTCGGCGCCGCATTGGCCTGTGCGTTGGCGGCAACCGGCTGCGGCGGCAGTTTCTGGCCCATGCCGATGCCGGGAATCTCCCGGACTTCGACGCCCTGATGTGCCGCGACCATGATGTCGTGCCAGGTCTGCGCCGGCAGCGAGCCGCCGGTCATGCGGTTGGTCGGCGAGTAGTCGTCATTGCCGTACCAGACCGCGCAGGTGAAGTTGCCGGTGTAGCCGACAAACCAGGCGTCGCGATAGGCGTTGGTGGTGCCGGTCTTGCCCGCGGTCGGAATGCCGTCGAGCGCGGCGCGGCGCGCGGTGCCTTCGCTCACCACGTGGCTCATCATGCCGGCCATGTCGGCCGCGATGTTCGCGGGAATGGCCTGCCGCGGCTTCGGACCGTCGCGGTCCCAGCGCCAGACCAGGTCGCCGCCACCGGTGCGCACTTCAAGTACGGAATGCGGGGTCACGGCCTTGCCCTTGTTGGGGAAGGTCGCATACGCCACGGCATGCTCGATCACGGTGACTTCATCGGATCCGATCGGCAATGACGGCGTGTCGGGCAGCGGCGCCTTGATGCCGAAGCGGCGGGCGACCTCCACGATCTTGGCGCGGCCCGCTCTCGGGCCCTCTTTGCCGCCCATCGCGATCGAGAGCTTCACCGGCACGACGTTGATCGAGCGGGTGATCGCCTGCGTCAGCGTCACCGAGCCGGAATAGGAGTGGCCATAGTTCTGCGGACACCAGTTCCCGATGCAGACCGGGCCGTCGACCACTTTCGAGTTCGGCGTGAACCCGTTCAGCAGCGCCGTCGTGTAGACATAGGGCTTGAACGACGAGCCGGGCTGCCGATAGGCGTCGGTCGCACGGTTGAACTGGCTTGCGCCATAGTCGCGGCCGCCGACCATGGCGCGGATGCCACCGTCGAGATCGGCGACGACCGTCGCGGCCTGCGTCGCGTGATAGTCGCGGCCGAACTGGCGGAGCTGGTTCTCGATCGCGTCTTCCGCGGCCTTCTGCACGTTGGTGTCGATCGCGGTGCGGACCACGAAGACGCGCTCGGTGTAGGATTTCGGGAAGGTGTCGACGAGCTTGCGCATCTCGTCGAAGGCGTAGTCGAGATAGTAGTTCGGCGATGCCTCGTCGCGGCGGTCGACTGCGAAGGCCGGGTTGCGGCGGGCGCCGAACACCTGGCCCTCGGTCATGAAGCCGGCATCGACGAGGTTGTCGAGCACCACGTTGGCGCGGGCGCGGGCGGCGGGCAGGTTGATGTGGGGCGCGTACTTGGTCGGGGCCTTGAACAGGCCGGCGAGCATCGCGGCTTCCGCAAGCGTCACGTCGCGAGCGGATTTGTTGAAGTAGAAATGCGCCGCGCCGTCGACGCCGAAGGTGCCGCCGCCCATATAGGCGCGGTCCAGATACAGCTTCAAAATCTCGTTCTTGGTCAGGCGCCATTCCAGCCAGACCGCGAGGAAAGCCTCGTTGATCTTGCGCTCGATGGTGCGCTCGTTGCTCAAGAACAGGTTCTTGGCGAGCTGCTGGGTGATCGAGGAGCCGCCCTGGCGGACGCCTCCGGCCTGGGCGTTGGTGACGAGGGCGCGCGCGGTGCCGGCGATGTCGATGCCGAAATGATCGTAGAAGCGGCGGTCTTCGGTGGCGAGCGTCGCCTTGATCAGCACGTCCGGAAAATCTTCCAGCGGGATCGAGTCGTTGTGCTTGATGCCGCGGCTGCCGATCGGGGTGCCGTAGCGGTCGAGGAAGGTCACGGCGAGGTCGGACTTCTTCAGCCAGTCCTCATCCGCCGTCTCGCGGAAGGCGGGGATGGCGAGGGTGAGCAGCAGGACCAGGCCGGCGAGACCGAGGGTAGCGGCCTCCGACAGCGGCTCGATGAATACCCAGCGCTTCCACCGCCCGACATAGAAGCGGTCCATGAAGGTCGAGTAGCGCTCGTAGAGCTCGCGGATGCCCTTGGCCGAGGAGAACAGCGAGGAGTCGATGCGCGCATCGAGGTCCAGGAAGAAATTCCGGGCCTTGCTCTTCCAATGCGGTGGTATGATCTGGCGCACCTAGAACCCTTGAGGCTCGGTTCGAAAGCGTTCAAGCACCCGGCCGGGGCGGCATCGAGACGTCTTGCGGGAACGTTGCGGCAAACCCAAGGCGCCCAATTGCGTCCTTCGGGGGGACTCGCAGGTTGTTCTAGCCGAGCGGGGGCCATAAACCAATGGTCACGCTCGCGATTTTGAACGACAGGCCTAATTGGCCCCGCATCTTTACGGAACGTCCACGGCGCTACTTGCAGCGTCATCGGCCCGCGCCCTAGATGGTTTGGCCGATTGTCTTATGAAACCAGTTGAAGACGCAATGACCGCAGCTCCCAAACGACCTTCAGGCCAGGAAGGATTCTTCTGGAAAACCAAGACATTGGAGCAGATGTCGGAGGCTGAATGGGAGAGCCTCTGCGACGGCTGTGGGCGCTGCTGCCTGAACAAGCTCGAGGACGAGGACACCGGGGACATCTATTTCACCCATGTCGGCTGCAAGCTGCTCGATGCCGGCACCTGCGCCTGCAAGGACTACCCGAATCGGTCCGAGAAGGTGCCGGATTGCGTGCGCCTGACCCCGGCCAATGTCCGCACCCTGAACTGGCTGCCGCCGAGCTGCGGCTACAGGCTCGTCGCGGAAGGGCGCGACCTCTATTGGTGGCACCCGCTGATCTCAGGCGATCCCAATACCGTGCATGAAGCGGGCGTCTCCGTGCGTGGCCGGGTCGAGGGCAGCGAGGACGAGATCCCGGACGAGGAGCTCGAGGATCACATCGTCGAGTGGCCGGCGCTGCTGCCGAAGCGGGCGCGGCTGAGGAGGCGGCCCAAGGCCTGACAAGGCCACCTGCGTTCCCGTCTTCGAACCGATCACGTCTTCGGGATGACCCGGGGACGGGATGCTCCCATGCATCGAGGTGCCTGCCTCGATGAGGATTTGCTGCGTACATTGCAGTTCATAGAACGATTCCATCGCGGCGTTGCGCCGCAACAAGAACTACGTCCGAAATGAACAAGTTCGAACGGCAGAGCCACGCGACTGCCGACATAAGGGCTTTGTCCGACGACATCGCCGAAGAGCTGTCCCGCCTTCCGACCGAGGTCTTGAGCGTCGACGACGCCCCCTCCATCGCTCCGCCGGCGCCGCTGACCGCGGACGAAGTCCGCACCATCGTCATCAGCCTGATGCTGACGATGTTCCTGGCGGCGCTCGACCAGACCATCGTGGCGACCGCGCTGCCGACCATCGGACGCCAGTTCCGCGACGTCTCAAACCTCTCCTGGGTGATCACGGCTTATCTGCTGGCCGGCACCGCCGTGGCGCCGGTGTTCGGCACGCTCAGCGACATCTACGGCCGCCGCGCCATGCTCATAACCTCCCTGAGCCTCTTTGTGGCCGGCTCGATCCTCTGCGCGGTAGCGCCAAACATGCCGATGCTGATTTTGGCGCGCGGCCTGCAAGGCCTTGGCGGCGGCGGCATCATGCCGGTGGTGCAGACCGTGATCTCCGACGTGGTTAGCCCGCGCGAGCGCGGCCAGTACCAGGCCTATTTCTCCAGCGTCTGGATGGTCGGCGGCATCCTCGGTCCCGTGATCGGCGGCGTGTTCGCCGAGCATCTGCACTGGTCGATGATCTTCTGGATCAACCTGCCGCTCGCAGCCGCAGCGCTCGCGCTGCTGCTGCCGAAGATGGGCAGGATCCCGGTCTTCCATCGCAAGCGCAAGGTCGACTGGTTCGGCGGCGTCTTGCTGATGGCGTCCGCGGTTGTCTTCATGCTGGTCTTGACCTGGGGCGGCACCCGCTACCCCTGGCTCTCGCCGACCGTGATTGCGATGATCGGCGCCGCGGTCGCGCTCGCCGTGACCTTCGTGTGGCACGCGCTGCAGGCGGACGAGCCGTTCCTGCCGTTGCCGCTGCTCAGCGGTACGGTCGCGCCCTACGCGCTCAACGCCGGCGGCTGCGCGCTCGGCGCGATGACCGGTCTCACCGTGCAGCTCCCGCTCTACTACGAGTCCGTCTACCATCTCAGCGCCAGCGAGGCCGGACTTGCGCTGATTCCGCTCGCGGCGGTCTCGACCTGCGGTGCGGCAATTGCCGGCCGCACCATGGCGCGCGCCAAACACTACAAGCGCGTCGCCGTCGTCGGTACATCGTGGGCAGCGCTGTGCGGACTGGGACTCACGTTCCTCACGTTGCCGCTGTGGGCTCTCTTGGTCTTGATGGCCGCGTTCGCGCTGGGCCTCGGTACGACCTTCCCGGTCTGCGTGGTCTCGCTGCAGAATTCGGTCGCCCGAGCCCAGGTCGGCACCATCACCGGCGCGATGAACTTTTTCCGCTCGCTGATGTCCTCGTTCACGGTCGCAGCGTTTGCGGCGATCCTGCTGATCTCGCTCGGCGCCGACATCCCGCTCGCCGGCGAGCATCATGGCGCGATCAACGCGATTCCCTCGGCCGACATGATGATGGCGTTCCGCTACGTTTTCGGCGCGGCGGCCGCGATGATGGCTCTCGCCTCGCTCTGCCTGATCCTGATGGAGGAGCGGCCGCTCGCCGGACCAGCTAGCGCGCAGCCCGTCGAGATGGCGGAGTAGGGGACGCCCGATCGCGTCGTTGGCTGCTGCAGCAAGGTTGGCTGCTGCGAAGCGAGTCGAGCCGCATCAATTTCGTCGACAGCATCGAGACGTTTCGCGCCAGACAATCTGGGTTCAGCCGATGCGGTGGAGCGCGAGCGGCGTCGGAGGACGATTGGCCGCGGTAATTTCATGCTTGCATTGCGACCTCTTACATTGGATTGCGACGCGAGACGTCCGGCCAATTTAGCAGGATATTCTTTACTTCAAGAACATCTGGCGGAGGGAATCCGGAGAACGTAAGACCGGCGCCAATTCTTCTCCGTCGGCAAGACTCATGCCCTCCAGTACGATCAGTCTTCGTTCCGTCGAGCAGCGCTTCCAGTCCAAGCGCGGCTCGGTCTGTGCGTTGACCGAGGTTACTTTCGACGTCCTCGCGGGCGAGTTCATATCCATCGTCGGGCCTTCCGGCTGCGGCAAAAGCAGCCTTCTTCGTCTGATCGGTGGCCTTGATAGTCCCTCCGAAGGTCAGATTCTCATCGACGGAGACGATGTTCGCGGCCCGCGCAGAGAGATCGGCACGGTGTTTCAGTCGCCTGTGCTTTTCCCGTGGCGCACGGTGCTCGGCAATGTGATGCTTCCTGGAATTGTTCATCGCCGCGACCGGAAAAAAACCGAAGCAAGGGCGCGGACGTTGCTGGAGACGGTGCAACTGTCCGACTTTGCGAAGAGTTATCCGTTTGAGCTGTCGGGAGGAATGCAGCAGCGCGTGGGCATAGCTCGCGCGCTGATCAACGATCCGACGATGCTGCTGATGGATGAACCGTTCGGGGCGCTCGATGCTCTGACTCGCGAAACGCTGAACATGCAATTGCAGCAATTGTGGCTGGAGCAGCGGCAGACAATTGTCTTCGTTACTCACTCGGTCCCCGAGGCAATTCTTCTGTCTGACCGGGTTCTCGTGATGAGCGGAAGACCTGGGCAGATCCGTGCGGACATTGCGATCGACTTGGCGAGACCGCGCGGAATTTCGGACACGGCGACCGCCGCCTTCGGCCGCTACGCCGACCAGATTCGTGGTCATCTCAACGCCGGCGGACGTCTGGATTGATCGTGAAAGATATCGCTCTCAAGGTCGTGGTCAGTTTGGCCATCTTTGCCGTTCTTTTGACCGCCTGGCATGTAGCCATCGTGCATTTCGAAGTCGCGAGCTTCATTTTTCCGACGCCCTTGGCAGTCGGAGAAGCACTCTGGGGCGGCCTGGCGAAAGGCCTGTATCTCGAACATGTGCGTGTGACATTGACGGAAACGCTGGCCGGCTTTGGCGTCGCCTTCGTCGCCGCACTGCTTCTTGCGACGCTCATATCGATGAGCCGCACGGCATCTTTCTACGTTTATCCGTATGTCCTGTTCTTCCAGTCAGTTCCGAAGGTGGCACTCGCGCCTGTCATCGTCATCTGGTTCGGACTTGGTATCCAATCCAAGATCGTGACCGTTGCGCTGATGTGCTTCTTTCCTTTGATGGTAAACGCCGTCGCGGGTCTTCAATCCGCGCAGAAGGATCGCGTCGACCTGCTCCGCTCGCTCGACGCCAGCCCCGTTCAAATCTTCACGCTGCTGCGTCTGCCCAGTGCCCTTCCATTCATCGCGGCCGGAGCAGAGGTGTCGATGACCTTTGCACTCATCGCCGCGATAGTCGCCGAATTCGTGGGGGCGCGTGCGGGACTTGGCGTGCTTCTTCAGACGATGGGCAGCAATCTCGACATCGCAGGTCAGTTCGCCGTTCTCGTCATTCTCGCAACGATCGGCTTCCTTCTCAACCGCATGGTGGCGCTGCTCAGCGACTACCTTCTGTCCTGGGATGTCAATCGAAAGACCCGTCGTTCCAGTCTGGGACGCTGACGGGGCAATTCGGAGTTCTTCATGTCGTTCAAGTCTCTGGGGTCCGCGCTGCTCGTGTCATTGGCCATCTTGCTGCCCGTTGCGGCGAAGAGCGAGACAAAACCGGTCCGTCTCGCCTGGTGCACGTCATCCGCCGGAATATCGCTGGCGCCGGTCGCCGCTGCCAAGAAGTTCGGATGGTTCGAGCAGGAGGGGCTGAATGTCGAGATCGTCAATGTCGCAACGGGCATGGATTGCGTGACATTCGTCGCAACCGGCGAGATGAACTACGCCGTCCCATCGATTGAGGCGACCGCTGCGTTCGTTGCCAAGGGACTAAAGGCGAAAGTCTTCTTTACCGTGTATCAGAACTCACCCTGGGAGATCCGGGTGCCGGCCGAAAGCCAGGCGAAGAGCGTCGCGGACCTGAAGGGCAGGAAGATTGGCGTGATCTCGCTCTCCGCCGTCGGCGCGTCTGTTGCCAAAGGCCTTGTCAAGTCAGCGGGTCTCGATCCCGAAAAGGACGTCACGTTGGTCGCGGTGGGCGATGCCCAGCGAGCCGCTTATTTTCTCCGCAAGGGCGAAATTGATGCAGTCAGCATCTTCACGCTGGCTCATCTGCAGATTGAAAATGCCGGCGTGACCCTGCGCAAGATCGACGCGCCGGACATCGACGCTGCACCGTCGTTGGGCCTGATCGCCAAAGCAGATTATCTGGCTGGCCACAGACAGGAAGCAATCGGTCTTGCTCGCGCCTATGCCAAGGGACTCGCTTTCACGTTTGCATCGCCACGCGCGGCCCAGAAGGTGTTCTACGAGATTTTCCCGCAAGCGCTGCCTTCCAGCAAATCTGTTGCGGAAGTGGAAAAGTCAAACATCGCTCTCACGGAATCCCACGCCTCCGGCGACTCGCCCTTGAACGGCAGGCTGGAGGATTGGGGCTATTCACGTGTGGACGTGTACAATCGATATCTGTCCACGATCAGTGACTGGCACATGATCAACGCCAAGATCACGGCGGTCGACGTCATCGACAATAGCCTGATCAAGGAGATCAACGCTTTCGACCGCGCTGACATCGCCAGGCGCGCGGCAGAAGCCGCGACTGGAAACTGAGTGACGTGGCCTTGGGAAAGACAATGACACGGAGACAGGTCCACCTTGGTGCGTTTCTGACGGCCAGCGG
Source organism: Bradyrhizobium sp. UFLA05-108 (assembly GCF_059803455.1). Classification (NCBI taxonomy): domain Bacteria; kingdom Pseudomonadati; phylum Pseudomonadota; class Alphaproteobacteria; order Hyphomicrobiales; family Nitrobacteraceae; genus Bradyrhizobium; species Bradyrhizobium sp. UFLA05-108. Next base: position 39,360 of record NZ_JBANAZ010000024.1, read on the forward strand.
CTTTCACACTGCGGCCTGGCGACACAAGGGAGTTCCGGCCGGCGGGGGGCTGGATCCGCAGCTTTACAAACGGGTCGCCCAGGCGGCGGAGCGCGGGAAGCTCGATGCGCTGTTCGTGCCGGATTTCTTCACCGTGAATCTGCCGCAACTGGCCATCCGGCAGGAAGTCGTGCGGTTCGAGCCGATGACCTTGTTGTCCTATCTCGCGGCAGCAACGGACAGGATCGGGTTGGTCGGCACGTCTTCGACGACTTACGACGAGGTGTATCATACGGCGCGGCGTTTCGCCTCGCTCGACCACCTGAGCGGTGGTCGCGCCGGCTGGAACGTGGTGACGTCGGCAATGTGTATAAGAGACAGGCGTTTTCTTTGATCGCGAAAAGCTCCACCCCGTCAGCTTCCGCGGTGAACGCCTTTCGCTGGACGGAATTCTAGATGTGGCCCGGCCGGTGCAAGGTTATCCGGTCATCGCGCAGGCCGGCGCCTCCGAGGCCGGGAAGGCCTTTGGCGCCAAATATGCCGAGTTGGTGTTCGTCACAGGGCAGCCGGATGTCGCCAAGGCCCAGGCGTTCTATGCCGATGTCAAGCGGCGTGCCGAAGCCTTCGGCCGCAACAGGAATTCCATCAAGTTCCTGCCTGCAATACACCCGGTCGTAGGCCGCACGATGCGTGAGGCCGAAGAGAAGTTCGAATATCTGCAAAGCCTGGTGCATCCTGAAATCGGTTTGGAATCGCTCCGTAAGCTCACGGGTGGTTTCGATTTCACCGCCTTTGATCTCGATGATCCCGTTCCTGAGGTGCCCCTGACCAATGGCAATCAGACGCGTCAGAAAGCACTCTTCGATATCGCGCGGGACAAGGGAATGACTATTCGCGAACTCTATCTCGAGCTCGCGGGCGGCATGAATCGCGTCATCGGCACCCCTGCCGATATCGCCGATTTCATCGAGCGATGGAGCGATGCGGATGCTGCGGATGGGTTCATGATCTCAATCCTGAGTCTTCCCGATAGCATGGACGACTTCGTCGATCTCGTCATTCCGGAGCTCCAGGAACGCGGCCTGTTCCGGCGCGAATATCAAGGTACGACACTGCGGGATCATCTCGGTCTGGCGCGTCCGCCGCGATTGCACTATTCGTGAATGGACGCGCCATTTGGCGTGCAGGGCCGGGGCGGCGTTTCATCCGCCGCGATCGGCATAAGGGTTGTCATCAGCGCTGCGCTCGGCCGCCTTCCTCGCTGTTGCCGCAAGATGGTCCTTCAACCGCGTGAGCGCCTCGGCGGACCAGTCCTGCACATCGGTGACGGCGATCCAGGCATCGACGTAATGCTCGGGCGCGTACACATGGCCAAAGCCCATCGGCGTGTTGGTGGCGACCGCCATGTCGAGGGCGAGCTGGAGCATCGTCACGACGGGATACCAGCGCAGCTCAGGTGACACGTCCGGGCCGCGCGGCGCTTTCATCCAGGCTGGTGCGCGGTAGGCATCGTGGTAGTCGAACAGCACGATCGGATCGCTGGCATATTGCAGATAGACGACGCGCAGCGCGCCCCAGGGCGCATCGGCCGGCACCGTCGGCCCGTTCTGATTCATGAAGCGTACGAAGCGGCCGTCGCGAAATTCAGGCAGCCAGGCCGGCGAGCCTTCATTGCGGTTCGCGGTGACCGAGCGCCAGATGCGGCTCTCGAACGGCGGCCCGCTCCACAGCGCGCCGGCAATGGGGTCGCCGATCGTCTCGAACAGCTCGGCGGATTTCTCCGAGTTCATGGCGCCGAGGCTGAGACCATGCAGGTACAGTTTTGGCCGCTTGTCTCTCGGCAGCGTCGTCCAGTAGCCGTAAACTTCCGAGAACAGGGCGCGCGCAGCTTCCGCGCCGTATTCGGGCTGAAACATCAGCGACAGAGGGCTGTTGAGATAGGAATACTGCATCGCGACGCTGGCCACGTTGCCGTGGTGGAGATACTCGACGGTGCCCATCGCCGCAGGGTCGACCCAGCCGGTGCCGGTCGGCGTGATGACGATCAGGATCGCGCGCTCGAAGCCGTGCTGGCGCTTGAGCTCGTCCAGCGCCAGCTCGGCGCGCGCCTGCGCCGTGTCGCGGGCACCGAGGCCAACATAGACCCGGACGGGCTCCTGCGCAGGCTGCGCCGTGAAGGCGCTGATCTCGGCTGCGGTTGGACCCGAGGCCACGAATTCGCGCCCCGCACGTCCAAGCTCATTCCATTTCACCAGCGATGCCGCGCTTCCCGTTTTCTCAGGCGCCGTCGGCTGCGGCCGCTCCGGCTCGAGCAGGGCGTCGAATTCGCGGAAGGAGGAATCGAGCGCGCGGAACGCGGTGCGGATCAGGAGATTGTTGGCGATCGACCAGAACAGCAGCGCCGCCACGAGAACGCCGAGGACGTTTGCGATCTTTCTCGGGACGACGCGACTTTTGCGCGCGGCCAGGAAGCGAACCATGAGCACGAACAGCCGTCCCAGCGCCAGAAGCACGACGAATGTGAGCAGCGCGATGGCGCAGACCTTGAACGGATGCGCGGTCTCGACCGGCGCCATCTTCATGACGGCGCGGGTCGAGTTCTGCCATTCGGCGGTTCGCCAGAGATAAATGACGGCGACGAGCAGGCAGCCGACCGCGACCAGCGTGTTGGCGGTCGATCGCACGCGCGGCGAAGGTTCGGGCAGTTCAAGGTAATGCCACAGCCAGCGCCAGAGGAGGCCGGCCGCGTAGCCGATCGCGAAGCAGGCGCCGGCCAGCGCGCCTTGCGTGAGATAGCTGCGTGGAATGAGCGTCGGCGTGAGCGAAGCCGCGAAGAACAAAGCGCCCAGCATGAGGCCGACGCCGGACAGCGACAGCATCTGCCGTCGGATCAGCCATGCGAGATTTTTGAAAGCGGCACCCACGGCGCGACGACTTCCTGAATTGGACGACTATCGCACAATCGGACTCGATCGCAACCGAGGTGAGGCGGGCGGCGGTTCCCGTGAGGGTCTATCCCGCCTGCGCGAGCCGCGCGTCGCTCCCTCCGCGCAGCAGGGCGAAGTCGATCGGCTTGGTCAGGAGTCCTGTGGCGCCTCCGCCGCCGAATTGGCAAAATCCATCACAAAGCGCTGAGCGCGGAGATCGCGACAAATTGCTGGCGGAACAACGCCTCCACGTCGGGCTCGTCGTCCACCACGAGAACCATCACAGTCACGGCTAACCTCTGGTCCTGTCTGAAAAATTGCCTTTGCGCGGCAATCTGATCGTGAACTCGGTAAATTCGCCGGACACGGTTTCGACGTCGATCGTGCCACCATGCTGTTTCACGATGATGTCGTGGCTCATGGAAAGCCCGAGTCCCGTACCTTCGCCTGCCGGCTTGGTCGTGAAGAAGGGGTTGAACATCTTCTCTCTTACGTCAGGGGGAATGCCGATGCCGTTGTCGCAGATGCGGATTTCGACTTGGGCGCCGCGATCCTGTGTGCCCGCGACCAGGACAGGTTCGTAGTCGTCAGCGCCATTCGCGGCCTTGCGTTTGGCGACCGCGTAAAAGCCGTTGGCGATCAGATTCAGGAGAACGCGGGTGATCTCCTGGGGGAAGGCGTCGACCATGCCAGCCTCGGGATCGAGCTCGCATTTGAGCGTGACGTTGAACTGCGGCTTCTCGGCGCGGGCACCGTGATAGGCGAGGTTGAGGCTCTCCTCGACCAAGGCGTTCACGTCAGTCGGCCGGTGCTCGCCGCTGCCTTCGCGGGAATGCAGCAGCATGTTCTTGACGATGGAATCGGCGCGCTGCCCGTGCTGGACGATCTTTTGCAGATTGTCCTTCAAGAGCCCTGTCAATTCATAGACTTCGTCGCGGATATTGTCGGTGAGTCTGGCAGACTTCAGAATATCGTTGAGCTCGTCCGTCAGTTCCGATGACAGTGCTGCGAAATTGTTGACGAAGTTGAGCGGGTTCTTGATCTCATGCGCGATGCCGGCGGTGAGCTGGCCGAGGGAGGCGAGCTTTTCGGTCTGGATCAGCCGATCTTGGGCGGTGCGGAGGTCGTCGAGGGAGGCGGCAAGTTCTTTGGTGCGGGACTGCACTTCGTCAAAGAGGCGCACATTCTCGATCGCGATGACGGCCTGGTCGGCGAAGCTCGTAACGAGCTCGATCTGCTTTTCGCTGAACGGGCGGACCTCGCGACGTGCAAGGACAATGGCGCCAACCGGGTTGCCTTCGCGCAGCAAGGGCACGCCAAGAAAGCTGCGCGGATTGCCGCTCAATTCCTGGCCTTCAAAGGAGTAGTCGGGATCTTCGAGCACATCGGTGACATGGACCACCTTGTCGCCCAGCAAAGTCCGGCCCGTGATGGTGCGCTTGTCGGGCAGGACCGGGAGATCTCTTACATATTCGGCGAATTTGATTGGAAAGCCGTAGGAACCCGCCCGGAAATAAACATTGCCGGTCTTGCGGGTGATCGCCGCCATATCGGCTTCGCATAGGCGTGCCGCCGATTCGACCAGTGTATTGAGCACGGCCTGCAAGTCGAAGGCCGAGCGACTGATCACCTTGAGCACGTCGGCGGTCGCCGTCTGCTGTTGCAGCGACTCGGTCAAATCCTCGGTGCGCTCGCGCAATTCGCCGAGCAATCGCGTGTTCTCGATGGCGATGACCGCCTGGGCAGCAAATTGCTGCAGGAGCGCGATCTGCTTTTCGGAAAAGCGCCGGTTTTCCTGTCGGAAGATCATGACATTGCCGACCACGCGCTCGTCCTTGAGCAACGGCACCGCGAGCAGGCAGCGCGCGCCGCCGAGATCGACCAGCGCCCGACGGTTCGGCTCTCCGCTGCGATAGGCGTCCGACTCTAGCAGATCAGTGATTTCGACGAATGCTTCACCCGCCAAAAGGCGCGTCGGCGCGGTGGCCGGACCATAGTTGAGGGGCAGCTTGCGCCGGAACTGATCGTAAGCGGGGGGCAGTCCATAAGTGGCCGCCGTGTGGAATTGCGTTCCATCGTAGGTGTTGAGCACGCCGAAATTGGCGCCGCAGAGCTGCATTGCCTTGCTGAGCATGGCGTCGAATACCGGCGCGAGATCGCCGGCCGAGCGGCTGATGACGCTCAGTACCTCCGATGTCGCGGTCTGCTGCTCCAGTGATTCGGTCAGCTCGTGCGTCCTGGCCTGCACCTCCTCGAACAGCCGTGCATTCTTGATCGCGATCACGGCCTGGTCGGCGAAGCTCTGCTGGAGCGCCAGCTCATCCGGAGTGAAGGGCTGGAGCTTGTCGCGATAAATGATCAGTGCGCCGATCGCCTTGCCGTCGCGGCGCAGCGGCGTGCCGCACATCGTGCGCGTGCCGACGGCGCGCGCCAGCGGCAGGCCCGGCCATTCCGCCATCGAGGGATCGATGTGATCGAGGTCGGAAATGTTGATCTGCTCGTTTCGCGTGATGACCTGGCCCGGCATGTTCTGCCCGCCGACAGTGATCTTGTTGAGCGGCACGATCGAGCGGATGTGCTGGGCGCTGGTACCGAACCGATAGGCCTCGCCCCATTCGCCATTCTCGGCGAGCTGGATCGAGACACTGGGGGCGTCAAACAGCCGGCCGCAGGTCTCGGCGATTTGTTGGAGCGACCGACCCGCGTCGCCAGGGGCACTGGCGATGGTGCGTAGAATCTCGGCGCTGGCTGCCTGCCGGTCGCGCGACAGCGCCAACTCATGCTGCAACCGCTCATTCGCCGCGGCGCTTGACTGCAATTGCTGTACGAGCTCGGCAATCCTGGCCCTGAGCTCGGCTGCGACGTCCTGCGAAAGCGCAGTCATCAAAAATATCCATTTTGGCCGGCGTCTTGGCGCCATGCCCAATTGGCTAGTCTGGCAGCGATTATTCCATTCTGGAACCGTTCAGGCCAGGAATATCCTTGCGCCGCATATCGGGTAATGCTCGCCAAGTCGCTCAGGCCCCCGGCCGCGACACCTCCGTCTCCTTGCTGGTGATGAACTCCAGCAGCGTCGGCATACCGTCGCGGGTTTTCTGGATGCCGCGTTTGATCGCGGGAACGATGTCCTCAGGCTTGGTCACCCGCTCGCCATGGCCGCCGAAGGCGCGCGCCATCGCGGCATAGTCGCCGGAAATGTCGGTCGAGCGATATTTCTCGGTCGAGACCGGCATCACTTTCAGCTCGATCGCCATCGAGAAGTTGTTGAGTAGGATCGAAAGGATCGGGATGCGCTCGCGCACCGCGGTCTCGAAATCCATGCCGGTAAAACCGATCGCGGCATCGCCCCAGACGTTGATGCAAAGCTTGTCCGGCCTTGCGAGCTTTGCGCCCATCGCAAGCCCAAGACCGTAGCCGAGCTGCGTGGTCTTGCCCCAGCCGAGATAGGAGAGGGGCTCGACCGCCCTCCAGAACGGCGAGAGCTGGTCGCGCGGGCTGCCGGCGTCATGAGTAATGATGGTGTTGTGGATGTCGACGGTGTGCTGGAGGTCCCAGAGCACGCGATAGGGATTGAGCGGCGCGTCGTTGCTGGTGAGCTTTGGCATCCACTTTGCCAGCCAATCCTTGTGGGAGGTCGCGATCTCGGCCGCAACCGCCGAGGCATCGCGGTTCGACGTGACGGTCTTGCCGATCTCCTCGAGCAGCGCATCGAGCACGAGCCCGGCATCGCCGACGAGCCCGACCTTGGCTTCGATATCCTTGTTGAGATGGTTTGGATCGAGCGTCGAATGGATGATGATCTTACCCTTGGGCATGGCGATGCCAAAGCTGGTCTCGGTGAAGGAGCAGCCGATGCCGAAGATCACATCGGCCTCGGCAAGGAACTTCGGCACGGCGCGCGGCACGGCAAGTCCACCCGAGCCGAGCGAGAGTGGATGCGTCTCGGGGAACGACGACTTGCCGCCGAGGCTTGTGGTGACGGGGATCGCGAGCCGTTCGGCGAACCGTTTCAGTTGCAGCCAAGCCTGCGCGTAGTGCACGCCCTGGCCGGCATAGATCACCGGCCGTTTCGCGTCGATCAGAAGCGCCGCAGCCTCCTTCACATGAACAGGGTCGGCGCCGTAGCGGGTGCGCAGCACTGGTGTGTAGGTCAGTGGTTCCGGAACCTCCTCGTTCCACAGGTCCGAGGGGATCTCGACGATGACGGGACCGCCGCGGCCGTTCTTGAGCTTGGTGAAGGCACGGCGAAAGATATTGGCGACTTCAGCGGCCAGGATGATCGGTTCGGAGGATTTGGCGAACGCCTTCATCACCTCGCTGGAGTTGAAGTTCGGCTCGATGTGCGAGAGCCTGCGCTGATAGCCCATCGGCAGCACCAGCACGGGCACCGACTCGCCAAAGCACTGCGCGACACCGCCCATGGCGTTCTCGGCCCCCGGACCATGCTGCATGCAGAAGGCGCCGATGCTGCGCCCCGAGGTGACGCGCGAGATCGCATCCGCCATATGGATGCCGACGCGCTCCTGCCGCACCATGACGGGCCGAATCTCCGCCTTCGCCGCGTGCTCGATCAAGTGATTGACGGGATAGCCGCAGAGGATCTCGATCCCCTCGCGCTTCATGATTTCCGCGATCGCAGTGCCGAGCTTCATCGCGTCTCTCCCTTCGGCAGGCCGGTTGATCCGGCCAGTTTGGCGGGTAGAGGATCAGGAATTCGCGGAAGCGTAAAGCGCGCGCGCTCGCGCGCAGCCGTAGGTCTGCCATGCAGGGCTGTCGCGCTCGGTCGCTATTTGCCGCGATATCGCAGCGCCTCGACCAGCAGCGAGAAAGCCGGTGTCGGTTGGCGGCGGCTCGGATAGTAGAGATGATAGCCGGAAAAGGCGGGGCACCAGTCGCTGAGAACGCGAACGAGCTGGCCTTTCGAAACGTAGGGCTGCACATGGCCTTCCGTCAGATAGGCGAGACCAAACCCCTTGAGCGCTCCCTGCAGGAGCAGGCCTGCGCTGTTGAACACAAGCTGCCCTTCGACGCGAACGTTGAGTTCTCGTCCGTTCTTCTCGAACTCCCAGGCGTAGAGGCTGCCGCCATGGGTCGGCAGGCGAAGATTGAGGCAGTTATGGCCCGTCAGGTCCTGGGGGGTCCTGGGTCGCTTCCGTTCGGCGAAGTAGGCGGGCGAGCCGACGACCGCCATGCGAAGATCGGGGCTGACCCTGACGGCAATCATATCCCTGGCGACAAGCTCGCCCGGGCGGATCCCCGCATCGACCTGCTGCGCCACGATGTTGGTGAGACCGTAATCGATGATCACCTCGACGTGGATGTCAGGGTATTTCGGCAACATCTTGCCCAGGGCAGGCAGCAGGATTTCGGTGGCGGCATATTCTGTCGCCGTGAGACGAACGGTCCCCGCCGGCTTTTCGCGGAGCTCGCTGAGCGCGGCAAGCTCCACGTCCATCTCGTTGAATTTGGGGCCGATGCTCAGGAACAGCCGCTCTCCAGCCTGAGTGGGCGTGACGCTGCGCGTCGTCCGGTTCAAGAGTCGGACGCCGATCCGCTCCTCGAGATTTCGGATGATCTGGCTGAGCCCGGACTGCGTCATGCCGAGCTTCGCCGCGGCCCGCGTGAAACTGCGTTCTCTCGCCACCGCGAGAAAGGCGAGGAGATCGCTCGCGTCGTCCCGGTCCATTGATAAGCCTGTCTAATAACCGCATTCGAAATTTATCACCTAATCTGTGGTCGGCGGAAGTCCTAGGTTCGGTTCAGCGTTGGACGGAGCTCGAAGCCGACATGTCGATATCAGCGATGCAAGAACCGGTCGCGGCCCCTCGCGTCGCAGCGACCTTGCTGCCGATCATGGGCGTGGTCTTCGTTGCCTTTCTCGTCATTGGCTTTGCGTTGCCCGTTCTTCCGCTTCATGTTCACGACGGCCTCGGGTTCGATAGCTTCGTGGCGGCCTCGTCGCGGGCAGTCAGTTCGCCGCCTCGTTGATCTCGCGACCGTGGGCGGGCCACTACTCGGACAGCCGCGGGGCGAAGCGAGGCGTGATCGCCGGCCTGCTGGCGGCTGCGGCTTCCGGGCTGCTCTATCTGCTCTCGCTCGGTTTCAGCGGCGCTCCGCTGTCATCGGTCACCATTCTGTTTCTCGGACGCGGTCTGCTCGGCGGTGCAGAAAGCTTCATCATCACGGCCGCAGTGAGCTGGGGACTTGCGCTTGTCGATTCCCGGAGCACGGGCAAGGTGATCGCGTGGGTCGGCTCGGCGATGTTCGCGGCCTTCGCGATCGGCGCACCGGCCGGCTCCGCCCTCTATGCCGCCCACGGCTTTGTGGCCATCGCGTTGGCGACCGCCGCGGCTCCGCTCGTGACCCTGCTTCTCGTTGCGCAGCTTCCATCGATTGCTCCCGTGCAGCACGTCCGCGTCTCCTTCGCCGAAGTGATCGGTGCCGTATGGGTGCCGGGCCTGGGCTCGGCACTCGGCAGCGTCGGCTTCGGTGCCGTGACCACGTTCGTCGCCCTGCTGTTCGCAAATCGTGGGTGGTCGCACGGATGGCTCGCGTATACGGCCTACGCGGTTGCCTTCATTCTGGCGCGGGTGTTCTTCAGCCATGCGGCCGACGCGATCGGCGGTGCAAAAGTCGCGCTGGTCTGCGCGCTGATCGAAGCTGCAGGGCAGGCGCTGATCTGGCTCGCCGTTCGACCCGAAATGGCGTTGGTGGGCGCTGCGCTTACCGGCTTTGGTTTCTCGCTGGTGTACCCCGGATTCGGTGTCGAAGCGGTCCGCCGCGTGCCGGCGCAGAGCCGCGGCCTGGCGATGGGCGCCTATACTGCCTTTCTCGACCTGGCCCAGGGGCTTGCGAGCCCCGCGCTTGGATTGATAGCGATCGGAGCGAGGCTAAACGTTGTGTTCCTCGCCAGCGCGGTGACCGTCCTCTCCGCCGCGCTCGTCGCCTGGTGGCTGATGGCGCATCCGGCCAATGCGCAGGGAAGGCCGCAATGAAACCGAAGTCAACCACCAGACGTTCCAACCAATAAGGAGCTTCACATGGACATCGACATCAAGAGGGTCGGGTCTCGCCCCTCGCAGAAAGGTCCGGAAGACTGGTTCACCGGAACGGTCCGCATCGACCCGCTGTTCCAGGCGCCGGAGCCGGCACGGGTCGGCGCCGCCCAGGTCACATTCGAGCCCGGTGCACGTACAGCTTGGCATACGCATCCCCTCGGGCAGACGCTGATCGTCACGGCGGGATTCGGCTGGGTGCAGCGCGAGGGCGGCCCCGTCGAGGAAATCCGTCCGGGTGACGTCGTGTGGTTTGCGCCGGGATTGAAGCACTGGCACGGCGCTTCGCCGACAACGGCCATGACGCACATCGCCATCCAGGAAGCACTGGGCGGGAAGGCGGTCGACTGGATGGAAAAGGTCAGCGACGAACAATATCGGAAATGATCGCCGGACCGTTCGAAACGCGCCTCAGACAGGCGGGGGATTGCGGTCGGTGAAGGTCGTTCGCTGGTGCCAATAAGGATAGGGCAGCGTCACCTTGCTGGCGGCGTCCAGACGCTCGATCTGATCCCTGCTCAATGACCAGCCGACCGCGCCGAGATTTTCGCGCAATTGCGCCTCGTTGCGCGCGCCAATGATCAAGGTCGAAACTGTCGGGCGCTGGAGCAGCCAGTTCAACGCAATTTGCGACACGCTTTTCCCGGTTTCCCTGGCAACCTCGTCGATCGCGTCCACGACACGATAGACGTGCTCGTCCGGCACCGGCGGCCCGAAGTCGGCCGTCTTGGGCAAACGGCTGACCTCGGGCTTCGGCTGACCCCGGCGTATCTTTCCGGTGAGACGCCCCCAGCCGAGAGGCGACCAGACGACCGCGCCGACGCCCTGGTCCACGCCGAGCGGCATCAACTCCCATTCGTAGTCGCGCCCGATCAGCGAATAGTAGGTTTGATTGGCGACGTAGCGCGGATAACCGTATTTGTCGGCGACGGCGAGCGACTTCATCAGGTGCCAGCCCGAGAAGTTCGAAACGCCGATGTAGCGGATCTTGCCGGCGCGCACGAGCCCATCGAGTGTCGCAAGAACCTCTTCGGGCGGCGTAAAGGCGTCGAAGCCATGGAGCTGGAACAGGTCGATATAGTCGGTGCCAAGCCGGCTCAGCGAGCCGTCGATCGCTGCGAGCAGATGCTGCCGTGACGAGCCGATGTCATTCGGCCCATCGCCGAAACGGAACGTTGCCTTGGTCGAGATCAAAACCTTGTCGCGGCGACCTTTGATGGCCTCACCGAGCACGCGCTCGGATTCGCCAAGCGAATAGACGTCGGCGCTGTCGAACATCGACACGCCGGCATCAAGGCAGATATCCAGGAGGCGCCGTGCCTCGGTCGCGTCAGTAGTGCCCCACGCCGCGAGGCGACCAACCCCGCCGAAGGTGCCCGTTCCAAGACTGAGCGCCGGCACAGTGAGCCCTGACGAACCCAAGCGTCGGTATTCCATCGCCATGCTCCTCGACCGTTCTGTATCCGCAACTTTCGCCGTGCGGCCCCTTCGGCCGGATGCTAACGCAACTTTGGGCCGCGTGCCATTACGTGCCCACATGGAGGGATGCTTGGCGCGCGCCTTGAAGCGTCCACATTGCCGGTGGAGAAACGGCAGGATATCGCGCGGGCTTGGAGACCGATGGGTACCTGGGGGACGATGACACGTCGTATGGTCGGCGGAATGATGGCCAGCTTTGTGCTGCTGGCTGCGCCGGTCATGGCCGCCGAATCTCCGGCCGAACTGATCTCCGGCTTCCGTCTCAAGCACGGCGAGGTTCGCGTCGTACGCGATGCAACCCTCGACCGCATTGCGCTGGAGCAGGCGCGCGCGATGGCGGCAAAGGACGATCTCAGTCATGAGGTCCTCGGGCCGTTCACCAGGCGGGTTGCGCCTGCGCATGCGGGGCGCGCCGCCGAGAACATCGCCTATGGTTACGACAGTTTCGAGAAGACGCTCGGACAGTGGATCGACTCCTCCGGGCACCGCAGGAACCTCTTGTTGCACAACGCCTCCCGCGTCGGAATCGCGAGCGCCAGGAATGCCAGCGGCAAGCGCACCTACTGGGCCATGGTGATTGCGGGCGATTACGAGCCGAAGCCGGGCAAGGGTAAGAAGGACAGGGAGCCCGTTGTCGCCGTGAAACGCGACGCCGCGCCCTCAAGCGGATCCAAATCCAGGGATTGCCACGTCAAGCTGCTCAGCCTCTGCATTTGAGATGGAGGCCGATGTTGGAATCGCCGGGCGAATTGCGGCGAGGAGCCTTGCGGAACTGGCTGCTGCAAAGGATGCTTGCAGGCACCGTCCATCGAGGAAATCATCCATGTCCGTCGACACCCAGGCCGCCACCGACCGCCTCATGCGCTTCCTCGCCGTCGAGGGCGTGACTGGAAAGGAGGCAGCGATCGGGCGCGAGCTTACGGCGGCGCTGCAAGAAAGTGGCGTGCCGGCGGGGGCGATCCGCCTCGACGACGCCAACACATGCATTCCCGTGCCGACCGAGACCGGCAACCTCATCGTCGATCTGCCCGGCTGCGGCGCGATGCACAACCAGCCGCGCATCATGTTCATGACCCACATGGACACCGTGCCGCTGTGCGCCGGCGCAAATCCGAAGCGGTCGGGGCGCAAGATCGTCAACGCGGCGAAGACCGCACTCGGCGGCGACAACCGCTGCGGCTGCGGCGTTCTCGTCACGCTGGCGGCTGAGCTTGCGAAGCAGCAGCTCGATCATCCGCCGATCACGCTGCTGTTCTGCGTGCGGGAGGAGAGCGGGCTCTATGGCGCGCGCCACGTCAGGACGGAGGAGCTCGGCTCGCCGGCGATGGCCTTCAACTACGACGGCGGCTCCGCCTCCAACGTCACCATCGGTGCCGTCGGTGCGGATCGCTGGCAGGTCGAGATTTTCGGCCGCGCCTCGCACGCCGGCGTGGCGCCGGAGCGCGGAATCTCTTCGACGATGATCCTTGCGCTTGCGCTCGCCGAGGTGAAGGCCGGCGGCTGGTTCGGCAAGGTGGTGAAGGGCAAGCGGCAGGGCACCAGCAACGTCGGTCCCGTCACCGGCGGCGAGGGGCGCCCGGCAGGCGATGCAACCAACGTCGTCACCGACTATGTTCACGTGCGCGGCGAAAGCCGCAGTCACGATGGAAAGTTCTTCAAGGAGATCACCAAGGCCTACAAGGCCGCGTTCGAGAAGGCCGCCAAGCGCGTCACGAACGCGCAAGGCAAATCCGGTCGCATCAAATTCAAGGCCGAGACCGACTATTATCCGTTCCGCATGAAGGAGAGCCTGCCCGTCGTCAAACGCGCGATCGAAGCCGTGTCCGCGGTTGGAGGGGCGCCGGCCGTCCGCGCTGCCAATGGCGGCCTGGACGCGAACTGGATGGTCCGGCACGGCATTCCGACCGTGACCTTCGGTGCGGGGCAGAACGAGGCGCACACGATCGACGAATGGATCAATCTCGACGAATACGACCGCGCCTGTGCGCTCGCGCTACGGCTTGCGACGATGCCGTGAGGGGCGTCACGGTTCGAGCCGAAGCCGGACGCCGTCCTGGAATCAATGGAAGGCTGGAGTTCGCGTCAGGTCAGCTATCGGCTTTACTTCATCGCCGAGCTGATGGAGTTGAACTTGTTGTTGAGCAGCGCTGAGCCCGTGTTGTTCACAACCGTGACGATTGCGAGCGCAATGCCGGCGGCGATCAGACCATACTCAATGGCGGTGGCACCACTTTCATCGGCAAGGAAAGACCTAAGCAAAGCCATCGTCGACTCCTATTGATCCGTCTAATCTATGCGGACGTCGTTTTCGAAGGGGTAAATCGGTCGATTAAGTTTTTTCGTGCGCGTCAAAATAACAGGTTCGGTCGACCTCGCGTGCTGCCTGTATGATGGCACCCATTAAATTAAGGTTTCCTCACCCAATTCAGGTGGATTTGAATCGGTGCCCTACCTGTGGATGCGGCATTGCAGGGGCTGAGCATGGTAAAGAAATCGAGAAAGCGCTATGGCGTGATCGCGCGTCTCTACGTGTCCTTGCGATGGCTTTTCAGCACGACCGCGAGGCGCCCGACCAGATAGTTTATCACGCGCGGCTGCGATCGCGCGGCACTGTCGGCGACGCGCTCTTCGTCGCTCGTGTCGTTCACGATGCCGATGTAGTTTTTTCTGCCGTCCTGCTGCTGCACGGGCGTGCGACCTTGGCTCAATCAAGAGCGTGATCATGCGGCGCAGAGCGACAATCGACGGTTAATTTTCTCTTCCGTAGGAATACCCGGTGCGACCATGAGGTCAGGCGGCCGTCGCGAAAAACGACGCGCCGCTTAACGGATTATTGAGCCTGTTCGCCAACGGGTCGGCAAGGGAGCAGGGGGCTGGCAGCGCTCATCCGCGACGGCCGTCCGCGTTCAACGCCCGCAACATGGCGATACGGGCGAACATCATCCAGCCGCCACCGGTCTCAGCCGCGTTGATGAGGGTCTCGATGGCGGTCTGCCAGTGGGCTTCGTGCTGCGCGTCCTCTGGCAGTTGCACGATGTAGTCGGCCGCCTCTTGCAGCGTGAGCAGTTTGCGCCGGTTGGGCAGGGGGATCGGTTCGTCGAACGACGTCGACCAGGGCATGTCAGGCCGGGCGATACGCGGGAAGGGAAATCACGGCAGCGTCGCCCGGAGGTCGTGGCGCTATCCGGCCTTCCTGCCGCGCGCCGGCGCACGCACCGGCTTGTCGGCCTGCTTTTCGGCCTGCTTGTCAGTCTTCCTGGGCGCTTCCTTGCCGGCAGCAGTCTTGCCGCCTTTGCCGGCGATCGGCAGCAGCATTTCGCGCTGACCCTCGACCCGCTTCTTCGGCTTCTTGGCCTTGCCGTCGGCCTTGGCGGCGGGCGCGGCTCCCTTCTCGGTCGCAAGGCTCTTCTTGAGCGCGTCCATCAGGTTGATGACGTTGCCGCCCGTCTTCGGCGCGGCCTTGGCGGCGAGCGGGACACCGCTGCGCTTCTTGTTGATCAGGTCGATCAGCGCGGTCTCGTAGTGGTCCTCGAACAGCTCGGGCTCGAATGCGCCGGACTTCTTCTCGACGATGTGCTTGGCGAGGTCGAGCATGTCCTTGGTGAGCTTCACGTCCTGGATGTCGTCGAAATACTCCGTCTCGCTGCGCACCTCGTAGGGGTAGCGCAGCAGCGTGCCCATCAGGCCGCTGTCGAGCGGTTCGAGCGCGATGATGTGCTCGCGGTTGGTCAGCACCACGCGGCCGATCGCGACCTTGTTCATGCTCCGGATGGTCTCGCGGATCACCGCATAGGCATCATGGCCGACCTTGCCGTCCGGCACGAGATAATAGGGGCGGATCAGATAGCGGTTGTCGATGTCGGTCTGGGGCACGAATTCGTCGATCTCGATCGTGTGGGTCGATTCCAGCGCGATGTCATCGAGCTCGTCCTTGGTGACCTCGATATAGGTATCGGTGTCGACCTTGTAGCCCTTGACGATGTCGTCGGAGGTGACCTCGTCGCCGGTCTCGGCGTCGACCTTGAGGTACTTGATCCGGTGGCCTGTCTTTCGGTTGATCTGGTTGAAGGAGACCTTCTCGGTATCCGAAGTGGCGGGATAAAGCGCGACCGGGCAGGTCACGAGCGAGAGGCGCAAAAAACCCTTCCAATTGGCACGGGGGGCCATGGGCTACTCCAAACGCAACAGGGACAACTGACGAGGATAACACTGGGGAACCGCGAATCATAGCAAGCCGCGGGATGGAATCTTGCAACGGCGTTAATCGCCGACCCTCTGCCAAGTCCGGACCGGAACATCGTTCGCGATCAGACGTTGCCCCGCCGCACGTCACGAGAGGCCGCGAGGAGGTCGCGGCATTTGGACGCGACACCCCGGCAGTTGAGGGTTGCCATGGCTACGAGACGCGACGATCAGATCATCGAAACATCGACCGAAGCGCGCCAGGGCGAGCCCGGTCCGTCGGTCGCAGCGTTGCTCACCGTCTCGACCGGACTTGCGATCCTGATCCTCGGCGTCATCTGGTTCGTGTTCTTCCGGACCTGAGCGCCGGCTAGCTGCGATCAGCGCTTCCGACTCGCCGCGGAACGCGGCAAATTGCGCCCGCCATACGGCCGGTTTTGCCCGGCCGCATGGCGGGCGCTGTCGTGTCGGCTTCATGACGAAAAAGTAACATTTGCCAGTTCCCGGCGTTCATATTCAGTTCACGCCAGGATTGATCATCTTGGCAGTAGATTCCGCAGTCCATCCCTTTCGGACTATTCTTGGAGAGAAGCGTGCGCCTGCTTGTTGTTGAGGACGACCCCGATCTCAATCGCCAGCTCACCAAGGCGCTGACCGACGCCGGCTACGTCGTCGACCGCGCCTTCGACGGGGAGGAGGGGCACTATCTCGGCGACAACGAGCCCTATGACGCTGTGGTGCTCGATATCGGCCTGCCCAAGAAGGACGGCATCTCGGTGCTGGAGGCCTGGCGCCGCAACGGACGCGCCATGCCCGTCCTGATCCTCACCGCGCGCGACCGCTGGAGCGACAAGGTCCAGGGCTTCGATGCCGGCGCCGACGACTACGTCGCAAAGCCCTTCCATCTCGAGGAGGTGCTGGCGCGCATCCGCGCATTGCTGCGGCGATCGGCCGGTCATGCCCAGAGCGAATTGACCTGCGGACCGGTGACGCTGGATACCCGAACCAACAAGGTGACCGTCTCCGGCAACCCCGTGAAGATGACCTCGCACGAATATCGGCTGCTGCAATATCTGATGCACCATGCCGGGCGCGTGGTCTCCCGCACCGAGCTCGTCGAGCATCTCTACGATCAGGATTTCGACCGCGACTCCAACACCATCGAGGTCTTTGTCGGCCGCATCCGTAAGAAGCTGGACGTCGATATCATCCAGACCGTCCGTGGCCTCGGCTATCTCCTGACCCCACCGGCTGCGCCTGGTACTTGACCGGGCGGCGCGACCGGGGTCTTGGTCACCTATGACCGTCTCCGACCACCTGCCGTCCTGCGCCTGCCGGGATCGATCCAATGCGCGCTAGCTCGCTTGCCAACCGCCTGTTCCTGTCGGCGACGGCGTGGCTGGTGGTGATCCTGGCCATCACCGGTGTCGTGCTGTCATCGGTGTACAAGAACGCCACGGAGCGCGCCTTCGACCGCCGGCTCAATCTCTACCTGCGCACGCTGATTGCCGAGGTGGCCACGCCCGATGAGCCGCCGGACCGTCAATTCCAGTCGCTCGGCGAGCCGCTGTTCGAGCTGCCGCTGTCAGGCTGGTACTGGCAGATCACGCGCACCGACACCGAAAAGCCGGAGGTGCGCTCGTCGCGCTCGCTATGGGACAAGAAGCTGCCGAAGCTGGAGGAGCAGGGCGTCGAGCTGACTGCGGCCGGCATCCGGCTCGGCTATGTCGATGGGCCGGAAGGTCAGACCTTGCGGATGGTGGAGCGGCCGGTCGATCTCGGCGCCGACGGCAAGTTCCTGGTCAGCGTCGCGGGCGATGCCACCGAGATTTTCGACGAGACGCGCAGCTTCGACTATTACCTCGGCGGCACGTTCACGGCGCTCGGTATCGTGCTCCTGCTCACCACGGTCTTCCAGGTCCGCTTCGGCCTAGCGCCCCTCAAGCGCATCTCTGAGGCAATCGCCGACATCCGCTCCGGGCGTGCCGAGCGGCTGGAAGGTGAATTCCCCGTCGAGATCGCGCCGCTCGCGCGCGAGACCAATGCGCTGATCGAGGCCAATCGCGAGATCGTCGAGCGCGCGCGCACCCATGTCGGCAATCTCGCGCACGCGATCAAGACGCCGCTCTCGGTGATCGTCAACGAGGCCACCGCCCACGCTGCCGATCCGTTCGCGGAGAAGGTCATGGAGCAGGCCGACGTCATGCGCGACCAGCTCGCCCATCACCTGGAGCGCGCCCGCATCGCGGCCAGGGTCTCGATCGTTGGCACCGTGACGGAGGTTGCACCGGCCATCGAGGCGCTGCGTCGGACCATGGAGAAGATCCATCGCGAGCGCGGCATCGCCGTCGAGGCCAAGGCGGATCCCGTCGCGAAATTTCGCGGCGAGCGGCAGGATCTGGAGGAGATGGTCGGCAATCTCGTCGACAATGCCTGCAAATGGGCGGCCTCGCGTGTCTTCATCGAGGTGCTGGTGGACGCGTCCGGCAAGCCCGATGCCGGACCACGCCTGCGGATCATCGTCGACGATGATGGCCGTGGCCTGTCCGAGGCCGAGCGGGCGCAGGTCTCGCGCAGGGGGCAGCGGCTCGACGAGTCCAAGCCGGGATCTGGTCTCGGCCTGTCGATCGTCGTCGACCTCGCCGCGCTCTACGGCGGCAGTCTGACCCTCGGCAGCGCGCCGATCGGGGGCTTGCGGGCGGAACTGGTGCTCCCCGGCATTTAGCCTTTGTTCCCGCGCGCCTTTCTCCGTTCCGGAAAGGCAGGTTTCGACACAAAACGCCACCCCGCTGGGTAACTTCCTAAACGGCTTCTTAACGCGCCGGCTCCTATGATCGCGCCCGGACGCATCCCTCGTCCGCCACGTGACCGTGCATTACCAGGCGCATGAGCCAGACATCGATCGAGCGGCTGAGAGACTATCTCGCGCAGCTCCCGCCGCAGTCGCAGGCGCTGCTGATGCGGGAGTTCGAGCGCGCGCTGGAGCGCGGCCAGGACACGGCGGTGGCCACCCTCGTGCTCGAGCAGCTGCGTAAGATCGTGCGCAAGACCGAGGCCGATGAAGACGCCGCGCCGCGCACGGAGGATCTGTCGCGCCTGCTTTACCAGCCGCTGGAACCGTTCCTCGTCGAGGCCGGCATTCCGATCCGCCTTGGACAAATCCGCCGCTCCTCGCTGCTCCCGATCTGGCAATGGCTTGGCCGCGATGGTGCCCCTGCCAAGGTGAGTGAGATCGACGCCGCGCTTTCCCGGCTGCCTACCGGCGACGGCGGAGAGGCTCTGGCCCTGAAGATCCAGGCGGTCGCGGCCGACGCGATCTTCGAGTTGACGGGGCCTGGCGGCGGCGACAAGTCACGCGCGCTTGCCCGCGTTGGCCCGCCCAATGTCATCGAGGACCTCTACTCGGTCGGTGCCGTGCTCGCGGTTCGGGAGGCTATCGCGAGCCTCAATGAGAAGCTGCCGCGGTTCCTGCGTGCTTTCGGCGATTCCCATATCGGCTCGGTGACGGCCGCGCTCAACGTTCCCGTCCTGCAGACGCCGCAGATGCTGCCGTTTGCGCTGTCGATGGTGATCCAGCGGCTGACGGCGCCCTGGCAGATCATCCGCCTCGCCATCAAGATGGCGGCCTCCGACGACGAGATCCGCGTCGCCGCGACGCCGTTCGGCGTGGCGGTCACAATGGCCCTGCATGACCTGTCCTGTCTCGCCGCCATGCTGCGGCTGGACATCAAGCGCGGCCGCTTTGACAACATCGCCGAGAATCTCAAGGCGCTGCATGACGGCGTGCGCGGATTGCGCACCGAGCTCGATCTGCGCAACGATTCCACGTGGGGCAAGCAGCTCACTTCGATCCGTGCCGATATCTCCAACGCCCTGCAATCGGAGATCGACAGCGTGCCGGGCCGTGTCCGCCGCATCCTGCGCCAGCGCGCGGAGAAGGACATTCCGCCGGGCGCCCGCGTCGACAGCACCGAGGTCGAGGAAACAGCCGCGCTGATCGATTTCGTCGCGACCTGTCGCAACTATGCCAGCGAGCTTGCGATCAACGAGGTGACGCTGCGCACCTATTCGGACCTCCAGCAATATGTGGAACGGTCAACGGAGTCTCTGGTGCAGTCGCTGCGCGCCGCCGACCACAAGGTCCGGGCCTATCGCCAGCAGCAGATGGCCGCTGCCATCCGTTTCTGCGAAGTGCTGTTCGGCGACGACTACGCCTCGTTGATGAGCCGGGCGGCCGAAAGCGCGCTGACCGGCGAGCGCAAATCCTCGCGCGCCGGGTAAATTTAAGCGTATCGCAGCTTACCTGCAATTTGTGGTTGACGAGGCCGGTGACGGAACGTACGGTCCACGCTCAAGTCGTCGGAATCCCTGTTCGTAGGCGCATGAAACCCGTCATCAGCTTCGTGGAAATCGAGAACCGCGTGATTTCGGCGACCTATCGCAGAATGATGGTCAGGGCGAAGGTGGTGCTGGTCGAGAAGGCGAGTGGCCGGCAATTGCCGGATCCGGTCACGACGATCGCCTCTCCCGTTCCGGTCGGCGCGTTGCGGATCAGGCTGCCGGAAACGGTCGGGCCGGGAACCTATTTCCTGAAGGCGCTGAACGGGCACGGCGAGGACGCGGCGCAGAGCGCGGAATTCGAGATCGCCTAAGCCGTTGGATTGTCTCCGTTTCGGCCCCATCCTCGGTCGCGCCAAATTGACAATTGTCAATTGCCGCCCCGCTTGAGCGTGGTGTAAAGCCACGTGAGAGGCGCGGGATGACGCGCTGCCGGAAGCTTGCCCGATGACGCTATGGTTCGTGTTCGCGCTGATGACGGTCGCGGCGATTTTCGCTGTGCTCTGGCCGCTCGGCCGTGCCGGCCGCGCGCAGAGCGGAGGCAGCGAGGTCGCCGTCTACAAGGACCAGCTTGCCGAAGTCGAGCACGATCTTGCCGCAGGCCTGATTGCGGCGCCGGAGGCGGAGGCTGCGCGGATCGAGATCAGTCGCCGGTTGCTGGCCGCGGCCAGCAGCGAGCCTGCGTCGGACGGCCGGTCGAACCTGAAATGGCGCCGCGCGGCGGCCGTGCTGGCGCTGCTCGGCCTGCCGCTGGTCGCGATCCTGGTCTACGTTCCGCTTGGCTCGCCGAGGCTGCACGACTTTCCGCTGGCGCAACGCGATCGCGCCCCCGGCATGCAGCAGTCGCTCGAGACCATGGTGGCGCAGGTCGAGCAGCACCTTGAGAAGAATCCGACCGACGGTCGCGGCTGGAACGTGCTTGCGCCGGTTTTGGAGCGGCTCGGCCGCTATGATGAAGCGGTGCGCGCTTATCGCAATTCGCTCACCTATAATGGCGAAAGCGCGGAGCGAAGGTCCGATCTCGGCGAGGCGCTTTTGGCCGCCGCCGGCGGTGTCGTGACGGCCGAAGCCAAGGCGGAATTCGAGCGCGCGCACGCGCTCAATGCTGAGGAGCCGAAGGCAAACTATTTTCTCGGTCTCGCCGCTGAGCAGGATGGCCGCAAGGATGATGCGGCCGCGATCTGGCGCGGGGTGCTTGCGAAAGCGCCGCCGGACGCGCCCTGGCGTGCGCTCGTGCAATCCTCGCTGGCACGGGTCGGCGGCGGCAGCGCCGCGCCGGCGCTCTCGGACGACACGATCGCAGCGGCCAAGGACATGAGCGAAGGCGACCGCGGCGCGATGATCCGCGGCATGGTCGAGCGGCTCGCCAACCGGCTCAAGCAGAACGGCGATGACGTCGACGGCTGGCTGCGCCTGGTGCGTGCCTACGTCGTGATGGGCGAGCGCGACAAGGCGAAGGGCGCGCTCAGCGATGCCCGCGAGGCGGTAGCCAACGACGCCGACCGGCTGCGCCAGCTCAATGAAGGCCTGAAGAATCTCGGGCTCGACGGATGACGATCGCAGGAAGGGCGGAAAGAAACCAGCCATGACGCGCAAGCAGCGACGTATGACCATCATCGGCGGATCACTCGCCGTGCTCGCGCTCGCCGCAGCACTGGTGCTGAACGCGCTGCGCGACTCCATCGTGTTCTTCTCGACCCCGACGATGGTCGCCGAGAAGCACATCGCGCCGGGCAAGCGGTTTCGCCTCGGCGGCCTGGTGCAGCCGGGCTCGCTGCAGCGTGGCGACAATCTCGCGGTGACCTTCGAAGTCGCCGACGGCAGCGCAAAACTACCGGTCGCCTACAAGGGCATCCTGCCCGATCTGTTCCGCGAAGGGCAGGGCGTCGTCGCCGAAGGCGCGCTTGACGCCAGCGGCGTGTTCAAGGCCGACACAGTGCTTGCCAAGCATGACGAGACCTACATGCCCAAGGACGTTGCCGATGCACTGAAGAAGCAGGGGCACTGGAAAGATGATTACGGCGCCAGGCCGGCAGCAACGACTGCGCAAGGCAATCCGCAGGGAGCCGTACGGTGATCGCGGAATCCGGACACTACGCCCTGGTGCTCGCTCTGGGCCTTGCGCTGATCCAGTCCTTCGTGCCGCTGATCGGCGCACGGCTGCGCGACCCCGCATTGATGAACGTCGCGCGCTCCACGGCGCTTGCGCAATTACTGTTCGTCGGCGCGTCCTTCGTCGCGCTCGTCACCTTGCACGTCACCTCGGATTTCTCCGTCGCCAACGTCTACGAGAATTCCCACTCGATGAAGCCGCTGATCTACAAGATCACCGGTGTGTGGGGAAACCATGAAGGCTCGATGCTGCTGTGGGTGTCGATCCTGGCGCTGTTCGGCGGCCTCGTCGCTGCCTTCGGCAACAACCTGCCGCTGTCGCTGCGCGCCCATGTGCTCGCCGTGCAGGCGTGGGTCGCGAGCGCCTTCTATCTCTTCATCCTGATCACCTCGAATCCGTTCCTGCGCATCGCCAACCCACCGATCGAGGGGCGCGACCTCAATCCGGTGCTCCAGGACGTCGGCCTCGCGGTGCATCCGCCGATGCTCTATCTCGGCTATGTCGGCTTCTCGATCTCGTTCTCGTTTGCGATCGCAGCGCTGATCGAAGGTCGCATCGATGCCGCCTGGGCGCGGTGGGTGCGGCCGTGGACGCTCGTTGCCTGGATATTCCTGACACTCGGCATCGCGATGGGCTCCTACTGGGCCTACTACGAGCTCGGCTGGGGCGGCTGGTGGTTCTGGGATCCCGTCGAAAACGCCTCACTGATGCCGTGGCTCGCTGGCACCGCGCTATTGCATTCGGCGCTGGTGATGGAGAAGCGCAATGCGCTGAAGGTCTGGACAATCCTGTTGTCGATCCTGACGTTCTCGCTGTCGCTGCTCGGTACCTTCCTGGTGCGCTCGGGCGTGCTCACCTCCGTACATGCCTTTGCCAGCGATCCCACGCGCGGCGTCTTCATCCTGCTGATCCTCTGCGTTTTCATCGGCGGCAGTCTGAGCCTGTATGCGGCGCGCGTGTCGTCGCTGAAGCAGGGCGGGCTGTTCGCGCCGATCTCGCGCGAGGGCGCGCTGGTGCTGAACAACCTCTTCCTCACCACGGCCTGCGCGACGGTGCTGGTCGGAACCCTCTATCCGCTCGGGCTGGAAGTCTTGACCGGCGAAAAGATCTCGGTCGGCGCGCCGTTCTTCAATCTCACCTTCGGGCCGCTGTTCGTGCCGCTGCTGATTGCCGTTCCCTTTGGCCCGATGCTGGCGTGGAAGCGCGGCGATCTGCTTGGGGCCGCGCAGCGTCTGCTGGCCGCCGGCCTCCTCGCGCTGCTGGCGCTGGCACTGGTGTGGGCCTGGGCGCATGGCGGCAGCGCGCTTGCGCCTCCGGCCATCGCGCTCGCGGTATTTGTCATCCTCGGCGCGGTGACCGATCTCGTCGAACGCGTCGGCCTGTTCCGCGCGCCGTTCGGAACGGCGGTGCGGCGTGCGCGCGGATTGCCGCGCTCGGTCTGGGGCACGGCCTTCGCGCATGCCGGCCTTGGCATCGCGCTGATCGGCATCGTCTGCGAGACCACCTGGAACAGCGAATATATCGGCACCATGAAGCCCAACGACGTCGCCAAGGTCGCCGGCTACGAGCTGAAGCTCGATGGGCTGTTCCAGCGGCAGGGCCCGAATTTCGGCGAGATGATCGCGCGGTTCGACGTCAGCCGCGATGGCGAGGTGCTCAGCGTCATGACACCGTCGAAGCGGAGCTTTACCACGCGCGGCTCCTCGACCACGGAAGCTGCGCTTCTGACCCGCGGCGCGAGCCAGCTCTACATCTCGCTCGGCGACGTTACCGCCGAAGGCGCGATCGCGGTGCGCATCTATCACAAGCCCTTCGTGCTGCTGATCTGGTGGGGGCCGGTGCTGATGGCGTTCGGCGGCGTGCTGTCGCTATCTGACCGCCGCTTGCGCGTTGGCGCGCCAAAACCGGCGCGCGCGCAGCAGCGCTTGCAGCCGGCGGAGTGATCCGATGCGCCGGACGATCGCAGCGATCCTTGCGCTTGCATTTTTGGGGCTGCCCGTAGCCTACGCCGTGCAGCCCGACGAGATCATGGCCGACCCCGCGAAGGAGGCGCGTGCGCGCGAATTGTCGCGCGAGTTGCGCTGCATGGTCTGCCAGAATCAGTCGATCGACGACTCCGAGGCGCCACTCGCGCGCGACCTGCGCCTGTTGGTGCGCGAACGGATCGCGGCCGGCGACAGCAACTCCCAGGTGATCGATTTCCTGGTGGCACGCTATGGCGAGTTCGTCCTGCTGAAGCCGCGCTTCGAACGGCAGACCTTGCTGCTATGGCTGCTCACGCCGCTCGCGCTGGGCGCGGGCGGTATCGCGCTCTGGCTTCAGATTCGGCGCCGGCCGCAAGGCGCTGCAAATGTGGCGCCGCCGCTCACCCCTGACGAGGAAGCGAAGCTGGCGGCACTGATGTCCGACGAGGCGAAATCGAGCTGAAGGAACCTCCGTTAAGTTCCTGCAAAATCATCATTTTCGGCCTGCGCCATTCTGCCGCACCGGTATTTGCCCATCATTACAAAAGTTTAACCCCGCCGCCAGCGCGCTGTAAGGCGCCAATCACCATCTTCAGGGCCGTAAGGCGCTGTCCAAGCAGCGCCAAAAGGAATTCAAGGCCCTGGAGATCCCCTGCATGACCGAACGTCCCGATCTTTCGTCCCTCCCGTCGTACCGGCAGCCGCGCCGGTCGCTGCTCGTTGCCCGCAAGCTCGCGCTGATGGCCTCGGTGGTCGCCGGCCTGGGCGTCGCCGCCTACGGCTTCAGCCCGTCGACGTCGCCGTCCGACCTGTTCTCGAGTCCGGCGCATGCGCAGGTCAATAACGAGGTCAAGAAGGTCGAACGTCCGATCGGATTTGCCGATATCGTCGAGCGGGTCAAACCCTCGGTGATCTCGGTGAAGGTCAACATCAAGGAGAAGACCGCGAGCAACGATGACGGTGATGATTCGCCGTTCCAGCCGGGCTCGCCGATGGAGCGCTTCTTCCGCCGCTTCGGCGGGCAGGACGGGATCCCCGGCTTGCGCGGACCGCGCGGCGGCGGGCGTGCCGTCACCGGCCAGGGCTCGGGCTTCTTCATCTCGGCCGACGGCTTTGCCGTGACCAACAACCACGTGGTCGACGGCGCCGACAAGGTCGAGGTCACGACCGACGACGGCAAGACCTACAGCGCCAAGGTAATCGGCACCGACCAGCGCACCGACCTCGCCTTGATCAAGGTCGAGGGCGGCTCGAACTTCTCCTTCGCAAAGCTGTCCGACGGCAAGCCGCGGATCGGCGACTGGGTGCTCGCGGTCGGCAATCCCTTCGGCCTCGGCGGCACCGTGACCGCCGGCATCGTCTCGGCCAGCGGCCGCGACATCGGCAACGGTCCGTATGACGATTTCATCCAGATCGACGCGCCCGTGAACAAGGGCAACTCCGGCGGTCCGGCCTTCAACACCGACGGCGAGGTGATGGGCGTCAACACCGCGATCTATTCGCCGTCCGGCGGCAGCGTCGGCATCGCGTTCTCGATTCCGGCCGCGACCGTGAAGAGCGTGGTCGCCCAGCTCAAGGACAAGGGCTCGGTCAGCCGCGGCTGGATTGGCGTGCAGATCCAACCCGTGACCTCCGACATCGCCGACAGCCTCGGCATGAAGAAGGCCGAAGGCGCCCTGGTGGCGGAGCCGCAGGCCAATGGCCCGGCGGCGAAGGCCGGCATCGAGTCCGGCGACGTCATCACCTCGGTCAACGGCGAGTCCGTCAAGGACGCCCGTGAGCTCGCCCGCACCATCGGCGGCATGGCGCCCGGTGCGACCGTGAAGCTCAACGTGCTGCACAAGGGCCAGGACAAGGTCCTGAACCTCACGCTCGGCCAGTTGCCGAACACGGTCGAGGCCAAGGCCGACACCGACAACGACAACAGCAAGGCGCCGACCCGCGGCACCGACGTGCCGAAGCTCGGCATGACGGTTGCCCCCGCCAACAGCGTGGCCGGCGCCGGCAAGGACGGCGTCGTGGTCACCGAGGTCGATCCGAAGAGCGCCGCGGCCGAGCGCGGCTTCAAGGAAGGCGACGTGATTCTCGAGGTCGCCGGCAAGAGCGTGAGCACCGCCGGCGACGTGC
Organism: Bradyrhizobium sp. UFLA05-108; assembly: GCF_059803455.1. NCBI lineage: Bacteria > Pseudomonadati > Pseudomonadota > Alphaproteobacteria > Hyphomicrobiales > Nitrobacteraceae > Bradyrhizobium > Bradyrhizobium sp. UFLA05-108. Next base: position 65,524 of record NZ_JBANAZ010000024.1, read on the forward strand.
GCGAAGCGATCAACGCGGCGCGCACCGACAACAAGAACAGCGTCCTGATGCGCGTGAAGAGCGGCGGCCAGTCGCGCTTCGTCGCAGTCCCCCTTGCCAAGGGCTGAGGGTCGGGAGGCCTCAAGAGATGAAGGGAGCCGTCGGCATTAGTCGCCCCCGCCGCGGGCTTCCTTCCGGGGAGCGGAGCAACTCCGCTTCCCCATCCTACCTTCCGGTGGAATACGCCCCCCTCCGTCGGAAGGGCCTAAGGGCGGTGAGGTCCCCCAGCTTCACCGCCCGCTCTTTTCCCGGTTCGAGAATCTTCCGCTCCGCTTGCATGCGATTGCCGACCGCGCCATGTTGACAGAAGGGCTGACCTCCTTGACCGCTGCCGACCGCACGATGCGCCTCCTCATCATCGAAGACGACCGCGAATCCGCCGATTATCTCGTCAAGGCGTTTCGCGAAGTCGGTCACATCGCCGACCACGCCTCTGACGGCGAGGAAGGCCTCGCCATGGCCGAGAGCGGCGATTACGACGTGCTGGTGGTCGACCGCATGCTGCCCAAGCGCGACGGCCTGTCGCTGATCGGCGCCCTGCGCGACAAGGGCGATTCATCGCCGGTGCTGATTCTCTCCGCGCTCGGGCAGGTCGACGACCGCATCAAGGGCCTGCGTGCCGGCGGCGACGACTATCTGCCGAAGCCGTACTCGTTCGCCGAGCTGCTCGCGCGGGTCGAGGTGCTGTCGCGCCGCCGCGGCGGTCCAGCCGAGGACACGGTCTATCGCGTCGGCGATCTCGAGCTCGACCGGCTCTCCCACCGCGTCGCCCGCGGCAAGGACGAGCTGACGCTCCAGCCGCGCGAGTTCCGGCTGCTCGAATATCTCATGAAGCATGCAGGGCAGGTGGTGACGCGCACCATGCTGCTGGAGAACGTCTGGGACTATCATTTCGATCCGCAAACCAACGTGATCGACGTGCACATCTCGCGGCTGCGCTCCAAGATCGACAAGGGGTTCGATCGGCCGCTGCTGCACACGATCCGCGGCGCGGGGTACATGATTCGTGACGGCATTCGGTAAGCTGATACGAACGACCGCGTTCCGGCTGACGCTGGTCTACCTGTTTCTGTTTGCGGTGTTTGCCGCATCGCTGCTCGGCTATTTCGCCTGGAACACGCGGCGGCTGATCACCGAAGAGATCACGCAGACGGTGAATGCCGAGACCTCGGAGATCAACGCGATCTACGGCCGCCGCGGAATGTTCGGCCTCGTGCGCACGATCGAGTATCGGGCGCTGCGTCCGGGCGCCAACCTCTATCTCGTGACCACGCCGACTGGGCAGGCGATTGCCGGCAATGTCGGCTCGCTGGCACCGGGCGTGATGGCGACGCGCGGCTGGTCGGAGACCGCCTACCGGCGCATTGAGGATGCTGATGACCGCGACCATCGCGCACTCGTGCGCGTCACTGAACTGGAAAACGGCTTCCGCCTTCTGATCGGCCGCGACCTCGCCGAGCGGCGGCGCCTGTTCGGCATCGTCGCCAAGGCCGCGCAATGGTCGATCCTGATCGTCGTGGTGCTCGGCCTCGGCGGCGGCATCTTCGTCGCACGCCGCGTGCTCACGCGTATCGACGCGATGAGCGGCACGGCGCATCGCATCATGACCGGCGATCTCAGCGAGCGCCTGCCGGTGGGGCGCAGTGGCGACGAGCTCGACCGGCTCGCGGAAAATCTCAACGCCATGCTGGAGCGCATCGAGGCGCTGATGGTGGGCTTGAAGGAGGTCTCCGACAATATCGCCCATGATCTCAAGACGCCGCTGACGCGCCTGCGCAACCGCGCCGAGGAGGCGCTGGCCAAGTCCGGCTGCGAGGCCGACTATCGTGCGGCGTTGGAGCGGACCATCGAGGAATCCGACGGGCTGATCCGCACCTTCAACGCGCTGTTGATGATCGCCCGCGCCGAGTCCGGCCAGGCCCGCGGCAACATGGACGATTTCGACGCCTCCGACGTCGCCAGCGGCATCCATGAGCTCTACGAGCCGCTCGCCGAGGACGACGGCATGACGTTGAAGGTGAAGGCCGAGCCGACGCCGGTTCATGGCAACCGCGAGCTGATCAGCCAGGCGCTCGCCAATCTCGTCGAGAACGCGATCAAGTATGGCAAGCCGGCCGCGCAGTCCGCGGGAACCGTGGTCAGCATGGATAGTCGCCAGATCCTCATCGAGGCCAGGCGCGAAGGCGATCACGTGCTGCTCAGCGTCACCGATCGCGGCCCTGGTATCCCGGAAGGTGATCGCAAGCATGCCGTGGAACGTTTCGTGCGGCTCGAGGCGAGCCGGACGCTGCCGGGCTCGGGCCTGGGTCTCAGCCTTGCCGCCGCGGTTGCAACACTGCATGGCGGTGAGTTGAAGTTGGGCGATGCCCATCCGGGCCTCGTCGCCACGCTGGTCCTGCCCGCCCGCGCCGGGGCCGGCGACAGGGTTGCTCCTGCAATACCGGATGTGCCACAGAAGGTGGCATGAATCTCTCCGCGCCGGGAAACGCGGACAAGCATGGTGGAAGTCTGGCCGCACGCTTCGCGGAAGGCCCCCATGTTGCCGCTTCCAATACCGCCGAACAACGCCTTCGTGACTGGCTCGCCGAACTCGAGCCGCAGAATGCGGCTGCGATCGCGGCGCTGCTTGATCGTCCCTTCGTTCGTCCAATCCTGGCCGGCATCGCAGAATTCTCGCCCTATCTGTTCGACCTGATCCGCAGCGATCCGGCGCGACTGATCCGGCTGCTTGCGTGCGATCCCGATGCGCATCTGGCGTCGCTGATCGACGACGCCAGGCGCGCCGTGCTCGCCGCCACCGAGGAAGCCGAGGTGACGCGGCTGCTCCGCCGCATGAAATCGGAGGCGGCGCTCTTGATCGCGCTCTGCGACATCGGCGGGGTCTGGCCGGTGATGCGGGTGACGGCGGCATTGACCGAGGTCGCTGTGTCGTCGGTCCAGATGGCGCTCCGGTTCCTGCTGCGGCAGGACGTCGCACGCGGCAAGCTGTTGCCGGCCAATCCGGAAGCTCCGGAAGAGGGCTGCGGCCTGATCGTGCTGGCGATGGGCAAGATGGGCGCGGGTGAGCTGAACTATTCCAGCGACATCGACCTGATCGTGTTCTTCGATCCCGACGCAACGACGCTTGCGCCCGACATCGAGCCGCAGCCTTTCTTCGTGCGGGTGACGCAGGGGCTCGCGCGCCTGCTGCAACAGCGCACCTATGACGGCTATGTGTTCCGCGTCGATCTGCGGCTGCGTCCCGATCCGTCCTCGACGCAAGTTGCGATCTCACGCGACGCCGCGCTGCACTACTACGAGCGGGAAGGGCGCACCTGGGAGCGCGCGGCCATGATCAAGGCCCGGCCCTGCGCCGGCGACCTGAAGGCCGGCGAGGCGCTGCTCGCCGACATCGCGCCGTTCGTCTGGCGCAAGCATCTCGACTTCGCCGCGCTCGCCGACGTTCACGACATGAAGCGGCAGATGCAGACCTATCGCGGCCAGAGTGAGGTCGCGGTCGAGGGCCACAACGTGAAGGTCGGGCGCGGCGGTATCCGCGAGATCGAATTCTTCGCCCAGACCCAGCAGTTGATCGCGGGTGGCCGTCATCCGAAATTGCGGGTGCGACCGACACTGACCGCCCTCGACGTGCTCGCCAGCAGCAACTGGATCACCTTTGAGGCGCGCGACGAGCTGACTGCCGCCTACCAGTTTCTGCGCCGGGTCGAGCATCGCCTTCAGATGATCGCCGATGAGCAGACCCACGCCTTGCCCGACGACAAGGAGGCCGTGGAGCGCCTGGCGTGGTTCTTCGGCTATGAAAGTCGCGAGGCCTTTGCGCGCGACCTCCTGCGCCAGCTCGAGATCGTCCAGGGGCACTACGAAAAACTGTTCGAGGGCGATCCGACCGGTACGGCCAAGCTGCCTGCGATCGACTATGGTGCAGGTCCCGACGATCCGCGCCTGTTGCAGCACCTGGCGACGCTCGGATTCAACAAGCCGGCCGCCGTCGGACAGACGGTACGCGGCTGGATCACCGGCGATTACCGTGTCTTCCGTAACGAAGCGACCCGCGGCGCCTTCGTCGAATTCGTGCCGGCCCTGATCGACGGCCTTGCCCATGCCGAGGACCCGGACCGCGCTGTCGCGGCGTTCGATCATTTCCTCCAGGCCCTACAGCGCGGCGGGCGGCTGATCACGCTGCTCAGCCAGAACCGCGATCTCGTTGCCCTCGTGGCGCTGGTTCTGGGCGCTGCTCCCCGGCTCGGCGAGATGCTGGCGCGGCAGCCGCAATTGATGGACGGCCTGATTGATCCGCGCTTCTTCGGCGCCATGCCGGACCAGCGGGAGTTATCGGCACGGCTTGCGGCCACAGTGCGCGATGCGGATTCCTACGAGGAGTTCCTCGACCGCCTGCGCCTGTTCGGCCAGGAGAGCCTGTTCCTGATCGGAACGCGCATTCTCTCGGGCACGGTCTCCGCCCAGCACGCGAGCACGGCATTCGCGGACGTTGCGGAGGGCATCGTGCACACCGTGCACGGACTCGTCGCCGATCGCTTCGCCGCCCAGCATGGTCGGATCAAGGGGCAGGAGACCGCGATCATCGCCATGGGCCGGCTCGGCAGTCGCGAGATGACGGCGGCGTCCGATCTCGACCTGATCCTGCTCTATGATTTCGACAGCGAAAATCCAGATTCAGACGGACCAAAGTCGCTCCAGGGGGCGCACTACTTCGCGCGCTTCACCCAGCGCCTGATCAGCGCCTTCACGACGCGGACCAACTACGGCGTGCTCTACGAGATCGACATGCGACTGCGACCGTCGGGCCGCGCAGGCCCGGTGGCCTCCAGCATCGCTTCCTTCGCCGACTATCAGGCCCACGAAGCCTGGACCTGGGAGCACATGGCGCTGACGCGCGCCCGCGTCGTGTCGGCTTCGCCGGCGTTCCGCGCGCGGATCGAGACCGTCATCCGCGAGGTGCTGACGCGGCGCCGTGATCCCGTCACTATCGCCAACGACGTCGCCGACATGCGCCGTGCGATCGCGCAGGAGAAGGGCGAGACCGACTATTGGGACCTCAAATATGCCGCCGGCGGCATGGTCGATATCGACTTCATCGCGCAATATCTCCAGCTCGTCCACGCGTATGACAAGCCGGGGATTCTCGATGTCTCGACCATGCAGGTGCTGGAGAACGCCGCAAGACTCGGCGTGCTGGCGCACTCGGAGACCGAGATCCTGCGCGCGGCAGCGCGACTTTACCACGATCTGACCCAGATCCTGCGCCTCTGCGTCAGCGACCGCTTCAAGCCGGAAACTGCCGGTGTCGATTTGCAGCGTGTGATGGCACGTGCCGGTGATACGCCGGACTTCTCATCGCTGGAAGCTCGCGTGAAGGAGACGCAGAGCGAGGTGCGACGCGTATTCAAGGCGCTGTTGGAAGGGCAGTAGCCTCTTTCAGCGATACGATGGCCTCGCGGACGTGAGGCTCCAGCCCGGCGCCGCCACCGTCGAGATGCGCGAAGATCGCGCGCTTCATCCGGGGGTCCCAGAACTTCTTGATGTGCTCGGCGATCCCCGGCACGGCCTTGTCATGGCCCTGGCTTTGGAAAAATTTGCCGATCTGGTTGGCCATGTAGATCAGGCGGTCAGGCGACATCGGCAACCTCCGTGGCACGGCAGGCCACGCGGCCCCCATGCGTGAACACTTCAAATCCGTCCTGCCGGGCTATGGCAATCAGCGTGATGCCGGCGGCCTCCGCGGTGCGCACGGCAAGCGCAGTGGGCGCCGAGACTGCGACCATCACCGGCGCGCCGATCGCCGCCGTCTTTTGCACCATCTCCACCGAGACACGGCTCGTCAGCAGCACCATGCCGCCGCTTGCATCCGTGCGGCTGCGCGCCAGCGCGCCGGCAAGCTTGTCGAGCGCGTTGTGGCGGCCGACATCCTCGCGCAGCGCGACGATGCCGCGGGCAGGGGACCAGAACGCAGCGGCATGCACGGCGCGGGTCTGCATGTTGATCGCTTGTAGGGAAGCAATGCCCTGCATCGCCGTCATGATCTGCTCCGGCGTGAAGGTTTGCCCCTGCGGCACGACCGCGGCGGGCCGCACGGCCTCCGCAATCGACTCGATGCCGCAGATGCCGCAGCCGGTCGGCCCAGCGATGTGGCGCCGCCGTTCGCTCATGCGTCCGGCATCTTCCGAGGCCAGCCACATCCGGAGCTCGATGCCGTCATCGAGGCGAACCACCTCGAGCGTCTGGATGTCGTCGGCGGATTTCACGATGCCTTCGCTCACGCTGAAGCCGACGGCGAAGTCTTCGAGATTCTGCGGCGTTCCCATCATGACGGCATAGGTGCCGCCATTATAGGTCAGCGCGAGCGGTGTCTCCTCCGGGATCAGCCGCGTCCCGCCTGAGGTCGCACCGTCGCGCCAGATATCCCGATCGATGGCCTGGACCGCCACATGCATGCGCTTACTCCGCGGCTTCAGCGGGCGTTATGCGGCGCGAGTGCCGCGCCTGCGCGTCATAGGCCTTCTGCCAGTCGGACGGTCCGTTGGACGGCGACACCTGCACGGCGGTGACCTTGTACTCCGGACAGTTGGTCGCCCAGTCCGAATAGTCCGTTGTGATGACGTTGGCCTGCGTGTCCGGGTGGTGGAAGGTGGTGTAGACTACGCCCGGTGCGACGCGGTCGGTGATCTCCGCGCGCAGCGTGGTCTCGCCGGCGCGGCTCATCAGCCGCACCCAGTCGCCGTCGCGCACCCCGCGCTGCTCGGCGTCGTGCGGATGGATTTCGAGCCGGTCTTCTGCGTGCCAGACCACGTTGTCGGTTCGGCGGGTCTGCGCGCCGACATTGTACTGGCTGAGGATGCGTCCGGTGGTCAGCAGCAGCGGATAGCGCGGTCCGGTACGCTCGTCGGTCGCCACATATTCGGTGACGACGAACTTGCCCTTGCCGCGGACGAAGCCGTCGATATGCATCACCGGAGTGCCCTCGGGCGCCTTCGCGTTGCAGGGCCACTGCACCGAGCCAAGCTCGTCGAGCTTGGCGTAGGAGACACCGGCAAAGGTCGGCGTCAGCGCCGCGATCTCGTCCATGATCTCGGATGGATGGCTATAGTTCATCTCGAAGCCCATCGCCTTCGCAAGCCCGATGGTGACCTCCCAATCAGCCAGACCGTTCTTCGGCGTCATCACCTTGCGGACGCGCTGGATGCGGCGCTCGGCGTTGGTGAAGGTGCCGTCCTTCTCGAGGAAGCTCGATCCGGGCAGGAAGACATGGGCATAGTTGGCGGTCTCGTTGAGGAAGAGGTCGTGGACGATGACGCATTCCATCGCCGAGAGCGCCGCCACAACGTGCGAGGTGTTGGGATCGGACTGCAGGATGTCCTCGCCCTGCACGTAGATCCCCATGAACGTGCCTTCGACCGCAGCATCGAACATGTTGGGAATGCGCAGGCCCGGCTCGGGATTGAGCTTGACGTTCCACATCGCCTCGAACTGGTCGCGCACGGCATCGCCGGAGATGTGGCGATAGCCGGGCAGCTCATGCGGGAACGAGCCCATGTCGCAGGAGCCCTGCACGTTGTTCTGGCCGCGCAGCGGGTTCACGCCGACGCCGGGGCGGCCGATATTGCCGGTCGCCATCGCGAGGTTGGCGATCGCGATCACCGTGGTCGAGCCCTGGCTGTGCTCGGTGACGCCGAGCCCGTAGTAGATCGCGCCATTGCCGCCGGTGGCGTAGGTGCGCGCCGCTTCGCGCAGCACCTTGGGATCGACGCCGGTGAGGATGGCGGTCGCCTCCGGGCTGTTCTTCGGCTGTGCGACGAACGCCGCCCATTCCTCGAACTCGCTCCAGTCGCAGCGCTCTCGCACGAAGTCTTCGTTGACGAGGCCATCGGTGACGATGACATGCGCCAGCGCCGTCATGACAGCGACGTTGGTGCCGGGCATCAGCGGTAGGTGCAGCGCCTTCACGTGAGGCGATTCCACCATCTCGGTGCGGCGCGGATCGATCACGATCAGTTTTGCGCCCTGCCGGAGCCGCTTCTTCAGGCGTGAGGCGAACACGGGGTGGGCGGAGGCCGGGTTGGCGCCGATGACGACGACGACGTCGGTGTCCTCGACCGAGTCGAAACCCTGCGTGCCGGCGGAGGTGCCGAAGGTGGTGGCGAGGCCGTAGCCGGTTGGCGAGTGGCAGACGCGGGCGCAGGTGTCGACATTGTTGTTGCCGAAGCCGGCGCGAATCAGCTTCTGCACCAGATAGGTCTCTTCATTGGTGCAGCGGGACGAGGTGATGCCGCCGATCGCGTCGCGGCCGTATTTCTTCTGGATGCCGCGCATCCTGGCGGCGGCGAAGGAAAACGCTTCATCCCAGGACACTTCGCGCCAGGGATCCTCGATCCGCTCGCGGATCATCGGCTTGAGAATGCGTTCCTTGTGGTTGGTATAACCCCAGGCGAAGCGGCCCTTGACGCAGGAATGGCCGCGATTGGCCTTGCCGTCCTTGTAGGGCACCATGCGCACGACTTCCTCGCCGCGCATCTCGGCCTTGAAGGCGCAGCCGACGCCGCAATAGGCGCAGGTGGTGACGACGGAATGCTCGGGCTGGCCGATCTCGATCACCGACTTTTCCGTCAGGGTCGCGGTCGGGCAGGCCTGCACGCAGGCGCCGCAGGAGACGCATTCGGAGCCGAGGAAGCTTTCGCTCATGCCGGGCGAGACGCGGCTGTCGAAGCCACGGCCCGAGATCGTCAGCGCGAAGGTGCCTTGCACTTCCTCGCAGGCGCGGACGCAGCGCGAGCAGACGATGCACTTGGAGGGATCATAGGTGAAGTAGGGGTTGGACTCGTCCTTCGGCATCCAGGCGGGGTTCACATCGCCATTGGACTTGGCGAAGACGTGGTTCTCGCCCTCGTAGCCGTAGCGCACGTCGCGCAGGCCGACGGCGCCGGCCATGTCCTGCAACTCGCAATCGCCATTCGCGCCGCAGGTGAGGCAGTCGAGCGGATGGTCGGAGATATAGAGCTCCATCACGCCCTTGCGCAGCTTCTTCAGCCGCTCGGTCTGGGTGTGCACGACGAGGCCGTTCATCGCGGGCGTGGTGCAGGAGGCCGGCGTGCCCGCACGGCCTTCGATCTCGACCAGGCAGAGGCGGCAGGAGCCGAATGCATCCACCATGTCGGTCGCGCACAGCTTCGGGATCTGGTGGCCCGCTTCCATCGCCGCGCGCATGATCGAGGTGCCCTCGGGCACCGAGATTTGCTTGCCGTCGATGGTCAGCGTGACCATCGTTTCCGATTTCGAGCGCGGCGTGCCGAAGTCGATTTCCTCGATCAGAGACATCGTTGTTCTCCTATTCCGCGGCCTGAAGCGTGGCCGGTGCCGGGCCAAAATCTTCCCGGAAATGTTTCAGGGCACTCAGCACGGGGTAGGGCGTGAAGCCGCCGAGCGCGCAGAGCGAGCCGAATTTCATGGTGTTGCAGAGGTCCTCGACGAGGGCGAGGTTTTCGCTCACGCGCTCGCCGCGCATGATTTTCTCGATGGTCTCGACGCCGCGGGTCGAGCCGATCCGGCACGGCGTGCACTTGCCGCAGGATTCGATGGCGCAGAACTCCATCGCGAAGCGCGCCTGTTTGCGCATGTCGACGCTGTCGTCGAACACGACGATGCCGCCATGGCCTATCAGGCCGTCGCGGGCGGCGAAGGCTTCATAGTCGAACGGCGTGTCGAACAGCGCACGGGGGAAGTAGGCTCCGAGCGGCCCTCCGACCTGCACCGCGCGGACCGGTCGGCCCGTAAACGTGCCACCGCCGATGTCATCGACGAGCTCGCCGAGCGTCACGCCGAACGCGGTTTCGAACAGTCCGCCATGGCGGATGTTGCCGGCGAGCTGGATCGGCATCGTGCCGCGCGAACGGCCCATGCCGAAATCGGCATAGGCCTTGGCCCCCTCGGCGAGGATGAAGGGGATGGCGGCGAACGACAGCACGTTGTTGATGACGGTCGGCTTGCCAAACAAACCATGATGCGCCGGCAACGGCGGCTTTGCGCGCACGATGCCGCGGCGACCTTCGAGGCTCTCCAGCAGCGAGGTCTCCTCGCCGCAGACATAGGCGCCGGCGCCGACGCGCACTTCGAGATCGAAGCTGTGCCTGGACCCACCGATATTCGTGCCGAGATAGCCGCCGCGCTGTGCCGCCGTAATCGCCGCGTTCATCGCCTCGACGGCGTGCGGATATTCGCTGCGGATGTAGATGTAGCCTTTGGTGGCGCCGACCGTGATCGCCGCGATGGTCATGCCCTCGATGACCAGGAAGGGATCGCCCTCCATGATCATGCGGTCGGCGAACGTGCCGCTGTCGCCTTCGTCGGCATTGCAGACGATGAATTTGCGATCGGCTTTCGCCTGGGCGACTGTTTTCCACTTGATGCCGGTCGGAAAGCCTGCACCGCCGCGGCCGCGCAGGCCGGACGCGGTGACCTCAGCGAGGATCGAATCCGGGCCGAGCGACAGCGCGCGCTCGAGGCCCTTGTAGCCGTCATGGGCGCGATAGTCCTCGAGCGAGCGCGGATCGATCACGCCGCAGCGCGCGAAGGTGAGGCGGGTCTGGCGCTTCAGCCAGGGAAGCTCGTCGGCGACGCAGAGCCGCAGGGGATGCTGTCCGTTGTTCGCCATGGCGTCGAGCACGGAGGAGACATCTTCCGGGCTGACAGGGCCGTACGCGACACGACCCTGCGGGGTCGCCACCTCGACCATCGGCTCCAGCCAGCACAGTCCGCGTGAGCCGGTCCTGACGATCTCAACTGGAAGGCCGCGCTTCTCCGCAGCCTGCTCGAGCGCTGCGGCCACATCGTCGGCGCCGACAGCGACGGCAGCCGCATCGCGGGGAACGAATATGCGCATTTTCATCGTTGCGCCTCCGCAACCAGCGCATCGAGGCGCTTCTCGTCGAGGCGGCCAACGAGGCGGCCATCGAGCATCGCCGAAGGCGCGGTGGCACACAGGCCGAGGCAGTAGATCGGCTCCAGCGTCACCCGGTCATCGGCAGTGGTGTTGCCCAGGGAGACGCCAAGCTTCGCTTCGGCGCGCGCGGCCAGCGCATCGCCGCCGGCAGCCTGGCAGGCTTCCGCGCGACAGAGTTTGAGGACGTGGTGGCCGGCAGGCTTGTGGCGAAAATCGTGGTAGAAGGTAAACACACCATGAACCTCGGCGCGCGACAGGTTGAGCGCCTGCGCGACCATCGGGATGGCGGCTTCCGGGACATAGCCGAAGGCCTCTTGCAGGGCATGGAGGATGACCAGCGTCGCGCCCTCCTGTCCGGCATGTTCGGCGATGATCTCAGCGCCGCGCGTTTCGTCCCAAGGCTCGTGAATCCCCGTCATTCTTCATTCTCAATCAGAGGGTGACCGACCCCTCCATGAGTATTTGGAATCGTTCGAGAATCAATAAAGCTGTCTCATGCTGCGATCGGGAATTCGCATCGATCGGTCGTTGCAATTGGCTGATATGAAAATCGAATGATTGTTCCTGCCGCGGCCCGTTTTCGCGTGTTGGAGGGAGCCGGCCGTGATAGCTTGCATGCCACGACAGAATTCCAGGGGAATAGCGGTTGCTCGACAAGCTTGAACTTCTGCTGGCGCTCGCCAAGGAGCGGCATTTCGGACGCGCGGCAGAGGCCTGCGGCGTCACCCAGCCGACCATGTCGACCGGGCTCAAGCAGCTCGAGGAGATCCTCGGCGTCATGCTGGTCCAGCGCGGCTCGCGCTTCCAGGGCTTTACGCCGGAAGGCGAGCGGGCGCTCGACTGGGCGCGGCGCATCGTCGGCGACGCCCGCGCCATGCGCGACGAGATCAACGGCCTGAAGCACAAGCTCTCCGGCGAGATCCGCATCGCGGCGATCCCGACCGCGCTCGGCATGGTGGCCTCGCTGACGACGCCGTTCCGCGCCAAACATCCGGAGGTGCGTTTCCGCATCCAGTCGACTACCTCGTCCGAGGTGCTGGGACTTCTCGAAAATCTCGAGGTCGATGCGGGGCTGACCTATATCGAGAACGAGCCGATCGGCAAGGTGCGCACCATCCCGCTCTACAACGAGAGCTATCGCCTCCTGACCGCGCCGGATGCGATGTTCGGCGACCGCGAGACGGTGACCTGGGCCGAGGTCGGCAAGGTGCCGCTGTGCCTTCTGACGCCGGACATGCAGAACCGCCGCATCATCGACCGCGCGCTGCGCTCGGTGAACGCCGAGGCGACGCCGACGCTGACGTCGAACTCGCTGCTGGTGCTGTTCACCCATGTGAAGACGGGGCGCTGGGCGAGCGTGATGCCGGCGAAGCTTGCCGAGACGCTCGGTCTTGCGGACACCGTCCGCTCGATTCCGATCATCGATCCCGAGGTCAACTACAGCATTGGCCTCGTGATCCCGCAGCGCGACCCGATGACGCCGCTGATCGCCGCGCTCGTCAACGTCGCACGCGAGGTGGCGCCGACCCTGCAATCCTGATCGGGGTCAGGCGGCCGCGGAGATCCCGGCTGAGACCTTGTTGGCATCGCGCGGCAGCGTGACGCGCACGACGGTGCCGACGTCGATCTTCGAGCGCAGCCGCATCGTGCCGCCATGCAGTTGCGCGAGCGAGCGGGCGATCGCAAGCCCCAGGCCCGAGCCATGATAGGTCTTGGTGAGCTGGCTCTCGACCTGCTCGAAGGGCCGGCCGAGCCGCGTCAGCGAATGCGGGGCGATGCCGATGCCGGTGTCGGCGATCATCAGCACGACCTTGTCCTCGAGCTGCCGGCTGCGCACCACGATGCGGCCGCCGTCGGGCGTGAACTTCACGGCGTTGGACAGGAGGTTGACGATGATCTGCTTGGTGGCGCGGCGGTCGGCGACGACAGAGATGATGTTTTCGATGTCGGCATCGAGCGTCAGGTTCTTGTCCTCGGCACGGCCTGAGACCACCCGCAGCGATTCGGCGAGCGTGCGCGACAGGTCCAGCTCCTCCATGTCGAGCTTCATGCGGCCGGCCTCGATCTTGGACATGTCGAGGATGTCGTTGATGACCTCCAGCAGATAGTGGCCGCTGGTGAGGATGTCCTGGCAGTATTCCTGGTACTTCTCGTTTCCGAGCTCGCCGAACATGCCGCTTCCCATGACCTCCGAGAAGCCGATGATCGCGTTCAAGGGCGTGCGCAGCTCGTGGCTCATATTGGCGAGGAATTTCGACTTGGTCTGGTTGGCTTCCTCGGCGCGGGTCTTTTCACGCTGGTATTTTTCGGCGAGATCGGCGAGCTCGTTGGTCTGGCGCTCCAGCGCCGCCTGCGAGCGCTTCAGGTCGATGACGGTGGCGCGCAGGCGCAGATCGTTGTCGACCAGCTTCTGCTCGTGCTCCTTGATGCGCGTGATGTCGGTGCCGACCGAGACGTAGCCGCCGTCCTTGGTGCGGCGCTCGCTGATGTGCAGCCAGCTGCCGTCGTCGAGCTGCGCCTCGAAGGTGCGGGCGCCCGGTCCCTGGTTGGCGGTCTCGTTGTGGCGGGTGCGCACCTCCGGCATGCGGCCGACCTCGAGCACGGTTTCGTAGGAGGTCCCGGGGATGACGGCCGAGTCTGGCAGTCTGTGCAGGCGCTGGAAGTGCGAGTTGCAGAGCACCAGACGGTCGCTGTTGTCCCACAGCACGAAGGCTTCCGGGATCGTCTCGATGGCGTCACGCAGCCGCAGGTCGGCTTCCACCGTCTTTTCGGCAAGGCTCTTCTGCTCGGTGATGTCGACAGCGATGCCAATCAGGTGCATGGCGGAATCGCCCGTGGCGCGGGTGCGCTCGCAGCGCACCCGGAGCCAGATCCAGTGGCCGTCGACATGCTGCATGCGGAAACTCTGGTCGATGTGGTCGATCTGGCCCGAGATCAGCTGGTCGGCGATCGCGAACAGGTCGATGTCGTCCGACTTCACCAGCGCGTTGACCTCACCGAAGGTGAGGAGCTCGTTGCGGCCGTCGAGGCCCAGCATCGAAAACATCGACTGCGACCAGAAGATCTTGCCGCGCGAAAGATCCCAGTCCCAAAGGCCGCAGCGCCCGCGGTTGAGCGCGGTGTCGATTCGGCCGCGCACGGCGTCGTTGATCAGGTCGCCCTCGCGGGCGCGGGTCGACTGCCAGTGGAAGGCGAATCCGAGAATCAGGACGACGAAGCCGGTGGTCGCCGACAGCGTCACCGAGAGCGCCGCATCCGAGCCCCAGATCGGCTCGTTGCGCTCCTGGATCACGGTGACCTGACCGGGCAGTGACTTGATCGGACGCGAGATTGCCATCGCGCTGTTGCCGCTCGGTAGTGTGAGATCGGAGACGTCGTTCTGTTGCGGCGGCGTCGCAACCAGCTGCGCGGTGGTGATCGCATCGAGCAGGCGGTCGTTGCCGGCCGGATCGGTGTCCACGGGAATGCGTGCGAGGATGCGGCGGTCGGTGCCAACGGAGGTGACGATGACGTGGCGGCCCGTAGCCGTGCCCCAGGAGGGAATGAGCTCGGGCAACAGCGTCGGCAGACGCTCGATGTTCTTCTGCCGATCCACGCGCACCGCAGCGACGCGGTCGATGCGCTCGGCGAGGAGGTCGGCGAGCGCCTGAATGTCGTGCTTGATCACCAGACGCTTCTGCCGGGTCTGGTCAACGACCTGGACGAAGGCGCCGAGACAGATGGTGATGAGGAAGGCGATGATGAGGGTAGGCACAGCGCGCCGGAGCGCCGGCTCGGCGATCAGGAGCCGGTGGTAGGCCGGTTTCGCGATCGATTGCGCCAATCCCTTGATCGAATCGGATTGGACGCACGCGCTCGCGGCGTCTGCGCGCGGCATGCCTTCGGCCCCCAGAGATATTGCTGCACCACAATTCGGAATGAAGCCCCCGCTCGCTTCCGAATCACAGCGATTTGAATCCAGTTTTCGCGGGCTGTCGAGAGTCAACGAATCGTTAACGCGAAATAATTCTTATCCAATGGAGAGTGTGCACCGCGAGCGTCCTCAATATGACGTGCGCGGTGAGTCCGAAACGGGAACGTGTGACTCTTCGCGTGATCGGTCAGGCGCGCGGCGGCTCGGCGTGACTGATCACGCGCTTCACGCTCGGGAAGGCGCGCCGCAGTGCGCGCTCGATCTCGTCGACCTGCTCGTGCACCTTGATCACGCTCATCGACGGCGTGGCGCGACAGTGAAAGTTGACGATCTCGCCGGCATCGGTGTTGCGCACGCGCACATTATGGATGTCGTGGATCTCGCTATCAGCGGCGAAGCCGGTGAGCGCGGCTGCAATGGCCTGCACCCGTTCCGCCGGCGCGTCGACGCCGAACGGCAGCTCCGGCTGGAGCGGCTCGATATGGACGTCGACCTCCACATCCTCGCCGAACTCCTCCTGGATGTTGCGCTCCAGCGTGTTGGCGACGTCGTGGGCCGCGACCAGCGGCATCTCGGCGTCGACCTCGAGATCGATACCGACGATCAGCTTGGCGCCGAGGTCGTGCACGGTGACGTGATGGATGGCAAGGCCCGAATTGCGTGCGATCACCATGATGCGGTCGCGCACGGTCTCGTTGTCGCGCGCCACGGGGACCGCGGTGAAGGTGAGGTCGGCATCGCCGAACGCCTTGCCGACGGCGGCTTGCGCGTTGCGCTTGATGTCCTCGACGCGGTCGATCGGATAGGTCCGCGGCACCTTTGCGATGGTGTCGATGAAATAGGTCGCGCCGACCATGCGCACGCGCAGGCGCTCGACGTCGAGCACGCCGGGCACGCTCTTGATCACGGCCGTGGCTTGCTCCAACGCGCCCTCCGGCGCGCGGTCGACCAGCGTCTGCACCGTGGAGCCGGCCATGCGCAGGCCAAGAGCCGCGATCATCACGGCGACGGCGACGGCCGCCGCGGCGTCGCCCCACCAGAAGCCGAAGGCGGCGAGGATGAGGCCGGCGATGACGGCAAATGAGCCCATCACGTCGGAGGCGAAATGCAGCGCGTCGGCGGCGAGTGCCTGGCTCCGCGTCTCCCGCGCGGCGCGATGCAGCGCTCGCGCCCGCCAGAGATTGACGAGGATGTCGATCACCAGCACGACGAAGGGCACGGCCGAGATGGTCGGCGGCGGCGAGCCCTCGCGGATGCGGCTATAGGCCTCGACCAGGATGCCGCCGGCCAGCACGTAGAGCAGGGCGGTGACGCCGAGCGCGGAGATGCTCTCGAGCTTGCCGTGGCCGTAATGATGCTCGTCGTCGGCCGGCTTGTCGGACACCCGCACCACCGCCCAGGTGATGATGGTCGCGACCAGGTCGATCGAGGAATGCAGGGCTTCCGAGATCAGCGCTAGCGAGCCGATCGTGATTCCGACCACGAACTTGGCGGCGGCCATGCCGCCGCTGGCGAAGATCGAGATCGCGGCGACCGAGGTTTTGCTGTGCTGTGCTGTCATGGCCGGGGATTTAGCAGCCCATCGCCCAACATCAAGCGATGATCCACAGGCGTAGTCGCAAGTGAGTTGCAAGAGCGATCTACATCTTGCTTGATCTCGTAGGGTGGGCAAAGGCGCGGTAGCGCCGTGCCCACCATCAATTCCGCGCCCGCTGATGCATGGTGGGCACGCTTCGCTTTGCCCACGAGAGACCGAGACTGGAGCGGCTCCTACGGTAGCGTCACGACGATCTTGCCGAGATGCCTGTTGGCCTCCATGTGCGCGAAGGCCTCGTCGATGTCGCCGAAGGCAAATACCTTGTCGATCGGCAGTCGCAGCTTCCGCGCCTCCACCGCACTCCAGATGTCCTTGCGAACCTCCTCGAAAATCTCGCGGATCTCCTCGATGGTACGGGTGCGGAAGGTGACGCCGACATAGTCGATGCGGCGCGCCGCGTGCAGGTCGAAATTGAAGTCGGCATGCGTGCCGCCGAGACGGCCGACATTGACGATGCGCCCCTTCACCTTGGTGGCGGCAAGGTTCTGGTTCGCGACCTTGCCCGAGACCTGGTCGACGATGAGGTCGACACCATCGCCGCCGGTGGCCGTCACCACCTGATCGACCCAGCCGGGATCGGAGGAGTCGATCGCGAGATCGGCGCCGTAGTCGGTGAGCCGGCTGCGGCGATGGGCATCCGTCGACGAACCGATCACGAGCTTTGCACCCTTGAGCTTGGCGATCTGCATCGCCATCAGGCCGACGCCGGAGCTTGCGCCCTGGATCAGGACTGATTGGCCCGGCTGAATCCCGCCGACGGTGACGACGGCGTTGTGCATGGTCGCGAGCGCGACTGGCAGGGTCGCAGCTTCTTCGAAGTTCATGTTCGAGGGCGCATGGAACAGACGGCCGTGATCGGCGAGTGTGTACTCCGCAAATGCCGCGGCGCCCGAGCCCATGATGCGGTCGCCGACTTTCACGCCCTTGGCGTCGGGCCCGAGGGCTGCGACTTCGCCGGCCCATTCCATGCCGAGCACGGTGCCGACCCCGCCGGCCGCGCCATGGGCGTGTCCCTTGCGCATGCCGATGTCGGCGCGGTTGAGTGCGCAGGCGCGGACGCGGACCAGCACCTGCGTGCCCTTGGGTGATGGTTGAGCGAAGTCGGAAATCGCAGCCCCGTTAGGGCCATAGACGTAGGCCTTCATGCGTCACCTCTGGTTCATCCTAAACCTGAATCGCAACGCGAAGGGGTGCACAGGTGATCATTCCGCAGCCTCCGCTTTCGGGTGAACGATCATTCCTTCGAGCCGGTTCCTGATGATGGTTTCGGCCTCACGCACAATGCGGGAGATGAGCTCGGCGCAACTCGGGATGTCGTGGATCAGGCCCTGCACCTGGCCGGCCGACCAGATGCCCTCGTCCGAATTGCCTGACGCATAGACCATCTTGCCGCGGGCGCCGGCGACGAGCTCGCGGATGTCCTCGAACCTGGCGCCTTCCTTCTCCATGGCGACGACCTTGGTCGAGATCGCGTTCCTGGCAACGCGCGAGGTGTTGCGCATGGTGCGGAAGATCAGCTCGGTCTCGCGCTCGTCATTGGCGACGATCTTCTCCTTGATGAGCTGGTGGATCGGGCTCTCCCTGGTTGCCATGAAGCGCGTGCCCATGTTGATGCCGTCGGCCCCGAGCGCCAGCGCGGCCACGAGGCCCCGCGCGTCGGCAAAGCCGCCCGAGGCGATTATCGGGATCTTGACCTTGTTGGCGGCGGCCGGGATCAGGATCAGGCCGGGCGTGTCGTCCTCGCCGGGGTGGCCGGCGCACTCAAAACCGTCGATCGAGATGGCGTCGACGCCCATCCGCTCGGCCGAGAGGGCATGGCGGACACTGGTGCATTTGTGCACGACCTTGACGCCGTGCTTCCTGAACTCGTCGACATGATCCTGCGGCTTGTTGCCGGCGGTCTCGACCACCTTGATGCCCGCCTCGATGATCGCGGCGCGGTATTCGGCATAGGGCGGCGGCTTGATCGCGGGCAAAATGGTGAGGTTGACGCCGAACGGCTTGTCGGTGAGTTCGCGGCAGCGCGCGATCTCCTTGGTGAGGTCCTCGGGCGTCGGCTGGGTCAGTGCCGTGATGAAGCCGAGCGCGCCGGCGTTCGCCACCGCCGCCACGAGCTCGGCGCGCCCGACCCACTGCATGCCGCCCTGGACGATCGGGTGCTCGACGCCGACCAGCTCGGTGAAACGTGTCTTCAGCATGGGCGCCCTCTGTTTGCTCGGGCGCGTGACGGCCCTGTTATCGATTGATTTCGCCGGCAGGATGCCGCCCGGTCCGGCGAAAGTCCATTCGCAGGAAGTGCGCCCAGGACAGGGCGATCATGCGAGGGCCGGGGATGATTCCGCGCGGCGGATAATCCTATGCGGGCAGGCCTTCGCAGTCCGATCCGCCGGTGCGCGCTCGCAATCGATTGACCTAAATCAAGGCTGCGCGCAGCTCCACGACTGAACTGCCTCCACACAACTGAGACGTTTGGCAGTCGAGTGAGATGACGCTAACCTGGTACGTCACCTTTGAAACCCGCAAACAGGGGCTTCTTCTCTCCAAAAGACGAAGCCCGCGCGAAACCAGGACATTTGCGACCGAAGCCGAGGCCAAAGTTTTCGCGCGCGCAAAGCTGGACGAAGGGCTGGTCGTTTTCGCGGGTACAATAAATCCATATCTGCCGAGGCGGCATGTCCCGTCCGCCGACGTGCACATGTGGCTTGCAGAAGAACCCGACGGTACGGCTGAACCTTCGCGACGTCTCGACTTCGATTGAGCGTTGTACCCGACGTTCAGCACTGCGCTTTCGATTGCTCTTGAGTGTTGCCATTCTGTTACGGGGCCTTGAGACGCTCATCATTAAACTTCAGGCTGGAATCGAAACAGATATGCACGTGAACGTGCATAACGGTCGACGCCGTTGGCATTCGGGGACAAGGAGATAATCACATGAAGAAACTGTTGTTGGCGGCTGTCGGCTTCGCCGGCTTGGGCTTGGTTGCTCCCGCATCGGCGGCCGACATGGCCGTCAAGGCACCGCCACCTGCGCCGGTGGTGGCGATCTACAGTTGGAGCGGCTTCTACATCGGTGCCAATGGTGGATGGGGTCAAAGCCGCGGTTGCGTGGACTTCGTGACGCTCGCAGGAACGGTCGCAGGCGGTTGCGCTTCTCGCTCCGGTGGCCTTGTCGGCGGACAGATCGGGTATCGCTGGCAAACCAATCAGTTCGTGTTCGGATTGGAAGCTCAGGGCGACTGGGCCGACATCAAGAATACGCGCGTCAGCCTGATCGATCCGCTGCTTTCGACCACAGGGAAAACCGACGGCATTGGCCTCTTCACGGCCCAACTCGGTTGGGCGTGGAACGCATCACTGTTCTACGTGAAGGGTGGTGCAGCCGTGACCCACAATCGACTTGATGTCTTCAACAACTTCACCGGGGTCGGTCTGGACTCGGCAAGTCACACGCGCTGGGGTGGGGCCTTGGGCGTCGGCTGGGAGTATGGGTTCGCGCCGAACTGGTCGGTCGGTCTTGAATACGACCATCTCTGGATGGGGCATGACGACCGCACCTTCGCAGCCGGAGGTGTGGTCACGCCCGGTGGCGTCGTCCTTCTCGGCGACCGGATCAGCCAGGACGTTGATATGGTCACCGTGCGCTTCAACTACCGCTTCGGCGGTTACGGTGCACCGGTCACCGCGCGCTACTAAAGCATGATCCGGACCCGAAGGGCCGCGTTAGCGCAATGCGTGAAGCGGTTTCCCCTCGCGACAAACGCGGAGATCATGCTCAAGCGATAATCCAAAGCGCGATGACGATTCATCCCAATCTCATCGCGCTTTGATCGATCGCTGGTTACCCGCCACTTGAGCCCCGGTACAGCCGGGGCTTTTTTGTTGCACGAAACGCTTAGCCGGACTGCAGTGGCGATACCGCTGAAACTGGCTGCTGCTTGATCTGAATCAAAGGTCGTAAGACAGAGCTCTCGAACATGTGCCAATTCTGGAATTGCGAACCAGGGGACTCTCCAATCGTGAAAGAAGCAAGCTGATATCATCCGAGGACTGGCGATGCTCAGGCTTTCTAAACCAGCTTGCTTCCTCGCTATTGTCATTGCGGTCGTCGTGATGACCGACAGCGAAGCGAAGGTGCTACGCAACAACACAAACTCGCCGATGGTTTTTGTGTTCAAGGACGCGGAGGCACTCAGCCGCTTCAACAGCCTGACGAATACCGGGTCTACCGATGAGAGTCCTCTCTTGCCGCTACTAATGTGCAAAACCCCGCAAGGCAGCAAGATTGAAGTTCTCGGTAGCGGCTATCGGACGGCATTCGTTCGCGTCGTCGATGGCAGCGCCGCTGGATGCGAAGGCACGGTTCCGCTTGACGCGGTGAGCGATCAATGAGGTGGGCCCGCCTGGGCGTTCCCTCCATCTACACGCGCCTTCACCTGTCGGCACTCAAGCGGAAATTCATCTCGATCTTCGCAGGCGAACCGCCGATCCCGGGACGCCAGGGCGAATAGCCCGGCGTGGGATCGGGATCGCGGGAGAGATCGAGCCGCCATGTCTCGGTGGCCGCATCGGGCAGAGTCAGGCTGACCTCGCGCCGGCTCGTCTTGTACGACAGCGCGGCGGTCGCGAGGATGACCTGGCGGTCGCCGTCGTGGCCGTGCCAGAGCTCGCCCACCGTCACCGGCGCGTAGCCGTGGCCTTCGTCGACATAGATCTGCACGTCGGTCCTGTCAGGCGGCAAGGCCATGCCGGGCGGCAGGCGGAATTGCAGCTCGAGCATCATGAAGCCGTGCGTGAGGTAGGGCGAGCGGATCAGCTCGTACCAGCCCCAATAGGCGAGGCCCGCGACGATCGTCACGACAGTCACGGCAACGGGGTAGGAGATGCGCGCCCGGCTCACCGCGCCCGGTACCGCCGCATCGTCCGACGGTACGCTCTCGCGGACGAGGCCGAACCTCGTGAACAGCCAGACGCCAACGATGAAGCCGGCGAGGCCGCCAAATGGTCCGATCTTGAAGAACGCGCCCATCGCGATGCCGCCGTCGCGGTCCGGCCCGCCGAGCATGACCACCAGCGCGGCAAGGCCCGACCAGCCGGCGAGTGCGCCGAGAAGACCGGAGAGGAGGCCGAGTATGAAGGACATGATGGCGATCTGCGGGGGTGACGATGTCTTTACCGGTGGCAGTGCCTTGTTTGTCGCGCTCTGCGACACTCGGGTTCGAGTCACTCGTCCCGGCGGTTCGCCCCGATGTGCTGCAGAATGCGAGCGATCAGGGAGTCTGTCGAACCATCCGCCGTGTCCAGGATGAGGTGGTCCCGGTCCCAGGCTTCGTAGGACCTGTTCACGACCTCGTCCCAGGTCGGGAGGATGTGGCCTTCGATATCGGACACGCGGGCTTCGATCCGGCCACGGTGAGCGGCGAGGTCACTGCAGATCAGTTCGATTTCGACAATCCGGGCAGAGGCTCGCTGGGCCGTTGCACGCCAGCCGCGCCGACTGGCAAGGACGGGATTGGCGCAATCGGCAATGACAACGCGGCCGAGTCTAAGATTCTCGAACGCGAGCGCGTTCGCGACGACGTAGCCGTACGCGCCAGGCTCGACGCCGCCCGCCCGCAGGCTCTGTTCGATAGCGTCAATGCGAAGGTAGGTCGCGCCGGTTTGTCTCGTCAGCTCCCGGGCTAGCGTCGTCTTTCCGGTGCCAGGCAGGCCGCTGAGCACCAGCAGCTGGGGCGTAGTGAATGCTGTCATGCCCCATGTTGGTTCGGCCGTTCAGTGCTGGCAATAGGCCGTGCATAACGAATCGCGAAGGGCGGTAGCGCGGGAGGATTGCGTAGGATGGGTAGAGCGAAGCGAAACCCATCGTTTCCTCTCACGAGCGAGATGGGTTTCGCTTCGCTCTACCCATCCTACCCATTGGGCATTGAAAATGCGCGCTACTGCTCCGGCGCGAGCTGGACCATCTGGCGGCCGGCGTTCATTTCCTTGAGTTTGTTGACGTACTCCTCGGGGCGCTGCCAGCGCATCGGGACTTTCAGTCCCATGAAATCGGCGATGTTGCCGATGAAGCCCGTGCAGTTCATCGTCTCGGCGTTCCAGAGCGGCGAGGAGTCCTGCAACTTCCTGATGTAAGCGAACACCCGCTTGGCGTCGGCCTCGTTCAGATAGACGCGGTAGCTCGCGGTCAGATATTCCGGATCGAGGTCGCCATAGCTCGCGCCGGTCTCCGATGGGACCGGGATGACGTGGCCGAGGGCGTAGGTGAGCGTGTCGCCCACGGGCGTCAGGCCTGCGACTTCGACGGCGCGCTCGCTGGTCTTGCCGTACCAGACGAAGGCATGTCCCCAGCTTGCCGCGGTCCTTGCCCTGAAGTCCACGTAGTACGGGCCTTTTGCCTGACCCGGCTTCGAGCGGGCAGGTGCGTCACGGGACGCAAGCGCATTCGCATCAGCGATGCGCTTGCGCGTCTCGTGGGCGGAAGCCGACTGGATCGCACAAACGAGCGAGAGGACTGCGCATCCCGCAAGGAGGCGCAATGCCGATCTCTGACGTGTGATTGCCACGCTTCGCCTTTCAGCCGTCGATAAAAGCAGATTTGGAGATGCGTGAGGCTTTAGTAGCGCGACACGATGGGGCCGGGCGCCTTGCCGATCGGAGCCTTTCCAATCGGTGATTTGCCGATCGGCATCTTGCCGATCGGAGCCGGCCCCTGAGGATAGACGGGAACGGGCTGCCGGTGCGGCAGATCCGCGGCGCTCGCGGCCGTCACCAGGGCAAGCGTTGCACCCATAGCAATCACGATTTTCTTCACTGGTAGTTCCCCTTTGAGATCAGACAAAGCACGACCGTAGCCTGCCGCGCTTCCCAAGCAAGTCGAAGATGGACGTCGGAATGCGTCCACAGTGCGGCGAACGCGCGGCGCGTTGGAGGTATATGTTTTGTGTGATGAAAATGACGCAGGGATCGCGGCAACTCGAAGCGATCGTCAGTCCGGGGCCGCGCTCTCCCGCATTCCGCTGCGCTCGATACGGGCTACGACGGTTCAGCTACAGCCGAAACTCGTTCGTGAGCTCGCCGATGCCGTCGATTGCGACGGTCACGATGTTGACGGGCTCCTTCATCACGCCGACGCCGACGGAGGTGCCCACGGCAATGAGGTCGCCCGGAAGCAGGGTCATGTCGTGCGAAGCTGACCAGCTCTTGCGCGCTGAAGATCATGTCGGAGATCGGATAGTTCTGCCGTTCGGCGCCGTTGAGGATGGTGCGCACGACGAGCTTCGCGGGATCGAGGCCGGTGACGATCACCGGGCCGAACGGGCCGTAGTCGTCGATGCCCTTGGCGCGGGCCCATTGCGCGAAAGTGGGATCGCGGGTGAGGATGTCGTTGGCGGTGATGTCGTTGACGCAGGTGTAGCCGAAGATGAAGGCGTCGGCCTCGGCTTTGGAAACGCGGCTGCAGGTCTTGCCGATGACGATGCCGAGCTCGCCTTCATAGGTGGTCTTGCCGTCATAGGAGGACGGGCGGCGGATCACGGCGCCGGGCGTCGTGATGCTGCTGGTTGCTTTCAACAGATACAGCGGCTCCGGCGGCTCGGGTTGATTGAGCTTTGCGGCGAGTGCGTGAAAGTTGTTCCAGAGCGCGACGATCTTGCTCGGCGCGCATGGCGCGAGCAGCTCCACTTCGTCGAGCGCCAGCACTTTGCCATTCGGCGCGTTGCGACCGAACATCTCGCCGTCATGAACGGCGATGCCGCTCGGCGTGAGCGTCCCGAATCCCGTCGCGCCATTATTGCGGAAGCGGAGCCATTTGCTCGGGCCGGCCGCGCTCATCACGCCACCGCCTTGGTTTCGGCCGGCACCCTGACGCCGTCATAGAGGCCGGCGATCCGGGCGCGCTGGCTGACCATGGCGAGCACGGAATCGAGCGCGGGCGTTGCGATGCCGGTCATGCGGCCCATTTCCTGGACCACAGTGACGAGCGGATCGATCTCCATCGGGCGGCCGCGCTCGAGATCCTGGAGCATCGAGGTCTTGTGCGCGCCGACCTTGCGGGCGCCCTCGATGCGGCGCTCGACGTCGACGCGGAACTTGACGCCAAAGGTCTCGGCGATCGCCTGCGTCTCCAGCATGACCGCGCGCGACAGCGCACGCGTCGCAGGATCGGTGCAGATCACGTCGAGGGTTGCGTGGGTCAGCGCACTGATCGGGTTGAAGCAGACGTTGCCCCACAGTTTCAGCCAGATTTCGTCGCGGATGCGGTCGAGCACCGGCGCCTTCATGCCGGCGGCGACGAAGAGATCGGCCAAGCGCTGGACGTCGCCCGTGATCTCGCCCGAGGGTTCGCCGAGCGGAAAGTTGTTGCCGTAGACGTGACGGATCACGCCGGGCGCCTCGATCTCGGTGGCGGGATAGACGATGCAGCCGATGGCGCGCTCCGCGCCCAGCTCGCGCCACTGCCGGCCGCCGGCATCGATGCTCTCGAGCGTCGAGTTCTCGTAAGTTCCGCCATGCCTGTAGAAGTACCAATAGGGGATGCCGTTGACCGCGGTGACGATGCGGGTGCGCGGCCCGAGCAGCGGCTGCATCTTCTCGATCACGCCGGTGATCGAGTGCGCCTTCAGCGTGACGATGATATAGTCCTGCACGCCGAGTTCGGCCGCGTTGTCAGTGCAGCGCGGATGCACCACGTGCTCCTCGCCGTCCATCAGCAGCGTGAGGCCACGCTCGCGCATGGCGGCGAGGTGAGGGCCGCGCGCAACGAGGCTGACGTCGGCACCAGCGCGCTTAAGCTGCACACCAAGATATCCGCCGATCGCGCCGGCGCCGTAGATGCAGATCTTCATAAAATCCTCGCGGGGAAGCTGAATCGGATTTTGGGCACGAAAGGTCCAGGCCGGCTCGGATGGTCCGAGCAGGGGTGGAAGTCACGGGTGGAAGTTGCTCGTCCGTCAGGCCGCGTGCGGCGTGCTGTCGGTGATTTGGTCGACGGCAGCGGCGATGTCGCGCATGCTGATGACGGAGATGAGGCTGTAGTCGTCGATGACGGGCAGGTGCCGAATGTGGTGCCGGTTCATCAGATGCCGTACGTGCTCGATCGTGTCGGAGGAGGTGCAGGAGACGAGCTGCTGCACCGAGACGAGCTGGGAGACCTTGACGTTGACGCCGTTCGCGCCGTGCTCGGCAACGGCACGCACCACGTCGCGCTCGGTGAACATGCCGACCGCGGTGTTGCCCTCGGAGCGGACGACGTCCTTGACCACCAGTGCGCTGATGTTGTTGGCCCGCATCAGCTTCGCGGCAATACCCACCGTTTCGTTCATACGCACGGTCACGACGCGCGATGTCTTCTTGCGCAGAATGTCTCCGACCAGCATTGCAACCTCCCTGGGTGAACGATCTGGAAATAGTCTGGTATACATTATGCCAATCGTCAAGCGCTGGATTTGGCACATACGAAAAATCTTGCGGCAGCCATGCTGACGTTTGTCCGGCGAGAGGAATTGACAAAAAGAAAGGGGCGCAATGCTGCGCCCCTTTCGATTGAATGTCGATGTGGTGGACGGCTATGCCGTCTTTGCGTTGCCCGTCGCCGCCTCGGTCATCTCGGCTTCCTTGCCGAGGATGAAGGAGCGCCGCAGCGGCTTGATCACGAACACGGCCATCAACGCCGCTGTCGCGTTCAGCGCAACTGCCACGACGAACACCGACTTCCAGCCATAGGTCGCCGAGATCACGCTTGCGAGCGGTACCAGCAGCGAGGCGGTGCCCTTCGCGGTGTAGAGCATGCCGTTGTTGGTGGTTGCGAACTTCGAACCAAAGGTGTCGCCGCAGGTTGCGGGGAACAGCGAGTAGATCTCACCGAACACGCCGAAGTACACCGCCGTCGCGAGCACGAACACGATCGGCACGTGGCCATAGGCCGACAGCGTCAGCAGCATCAGGGCGGCCGTGCCGAAGGCGATGAACATGGTGTGCTCACGGCCGATATTGTCGGAGACCCAGCCGAAGAACGGCCGGCCGAAACCGTCGAAGATGCGGTCGAGCGAGATCGCGAAGGTCAGCGCCGCCATCTGGAAGCCGGCGAGCGTGACCGGCGTGTTGGCGATGTTGAAGTCGTGTGCGATCGGCGCGATCTGGGCCGCAGTCATCAGGCCGCCGGAGGCAACCATCACGAACACCACGTACATCACCCAGAAAATCGGGCTGCGCAGCACCTGCGGCGGGGTGAAGTCGATCTTGGTCTGCGGCAGGTTGAGCTTCTTCTTCTTCGGCGGCACGAAGATCGACGGCGGCTGGATGAAGAAGGCGAGCAGGAAAACGATCAGCCCCTGGCCGATGCCGAAGGTGAAGAATGCGCTCTGGTAGCCGCTCGAGGCGATCATGCTGGCGATCGGCACGACGGTGATCGCGGCGCCTGCGCCGAAGCCTGCGGCGGTCGCGCCGGCAGCAAGACCGCGGCGGTCGGGGAACCATTTCAGCGCGTTGCCGACGCAGGTGCCGTACACCGCGCCCGCACCCATGCCGCCGACGACCGCAGCGGCATACAGGAAGGTGAGCGATTCAGCGTAGGAGTTGAGCACCCAGGACAGCGCGATCATCACGCCGCCGAACATGATCACGATGCGTGGGCCGTATTTGTCGACGAACCAGGCTTCGATCGGCACCAGCCAGGTTTCGGTCACCACGAAAATCGTGAAAGCGAGCTGGATCGCGGCGCGACCCCAGTGATGCTTGGCGTCGATCGGATCGACGAACAGCGTCCATCCATATTGCAGGTTGGCGATCATCGCCATGCAGACGATGCCCATCACGAGCTGGAGCCAACGGAAACCACTTCGAAGAGGCGCGGCCGTGACGGCGCCGTCCGTGCTGGAAATCATCAACAACCTCCCAAGGCGCCTGTCTGTTGTTATCCACGCCGGCAAGACGGCGGAGTGTCGCAAATCTTGTGGCGTATCGTCGCAAGCGCGGCGCGCACCTTGGTATACCACATCCCAGAATGCAAGCCCTATCTTGTCATGCGTCGCAGCAAAATGCATTGGCGCCTTCGGATTATGTGAAATCGGAACCGGTCTCCAAAAAACGAAAACGCCCGGCCCCAGGGGGCCGGGCGCAACACGCAGATGGAAGAGGTAAAGTCTTACGCAGTCGCCTGCGCGACCACAGTCTTGCGCCAGGGTTTCAGCACCAGGATCGCAAGCAGTGAGGCAAGGATGTTGGCGCCGGCCGCGATGATGAAGACGTTGTCCCAATGGCCCGAGGTCTGCTGCACGTAGTTCGCGAGCGGAACAAGAAGTGCGGCTGTGCCCTTCGCAGTGTAGAGCAGGCCCGCATTGGTGGTCGCGAACTTTGCGCCGAACGTGTCGGTGCAGGTCGAGGGGAACAGCGAGTAGATCTCACCCCAGGCGAAAAACACGAAGCCCGACAGCAGCACGAACCAGACGGGATCGTGGCCCCAGAGGTAGAGCATCCAGATGCCGATGCCCTCCATGCCGAAGGCGATGAACATCGTGTTCTCGCGGCCGATCATGTCGGAGATCCAGCCGAAGAACGGACGCGTCAGGCCATTGAGCACGCGGTCGATGGTCGCCGCGAAGGTCACCGCCGTCATGGTCATGCCGACGAGCGTGACCGGAATGGCGTCGACCTTCCAGTCGACCGCGATCGGCTTCAGGTTCGCCGTCACCATCAGGCCGCCGGCGCCGACGATCATGAACATGAAGTACATCAGCCAGAAGATCGGCTGTCGCAGCACTTCGGTCGGCTGATAGTTGCGGCGGCTCTGCACCAGCGCTGCATTCTGCACCACGTTTGGCACCTGGCCCGGCTTCGGCGCGAGCAGGAAGAAGGCGAGAATGCAGATGATGATGCCTTGGCCGAGGCCGAAATAGAGGAAGGTGGACTGGAATCCTGAGTCCTTGATCATCGCCTGGATCGGCGCGACCGTGAGCGCGGAGCCTGCGCCGAAGCCGGCCGCGGTGAGGCCGGCGGCAAGGCCGCGCTTGTCCGGAAACCATTTCAGCGCGTTGCCGACGCAGGTGCCGTAGACGGCGCCGGCGCCGATGCCCGCGACGATCATGCCGAGATAGTAACCGTTCAGCGTGGTGGCCTTGGCGTTGATCACCCAGCCGATCGCGCATAGCACGCCGCCGACGAGCACGACGATGCGCGGGCCGTATTTGTCGACGAACCATCCCTCGACCGGCACGAGCCAGGTCTCGAACAGCACGAACAACGTAAAGGCCCATTGGATCGAGGCGCGATCCCAGCCGAACGTTTTCTGGATGTCGGGGACGAAGAACGTCCATCCGTATTGGTAGTTCGCGATCATCACCATCGCGGCTACGCCGATCGCGAGTTGAGCCCAGCGAAAGGTGTCGCTGACGCGAGCGGCCGCTGGGGCCGTTGTTGCGTGCACCATGTCCGTCATGAATCCTCCAGAGGCGCTTCTCTTTGTTGCGAGCGCTGTAGAGGCATTCTTGTATTCATTATGCCAAGCTTCAAGCGCCCGACGGCTCGCCGTGCGCTTATGCCGCAACCGTCTTGAATCGAGGTCGCGCAACGAGCCGTGGGCACAAATAGAAATGGCCCCGCGGAGAGGGGCCATTCATCGAAAGTCGCAATTCGGGAGATTTAAACTCGGCGCGACAATACGACGCGCTGAAGGTCTTAAAGGCCAAAGCGCGGCTGGTCGCCATTGCGAATGGAGATCTCGGCGCTCGCCATCAACAGGCGGTCGATCGCGGCCACGAGGCGGCTGATCAGAGAGCTGGAGGGCTGGAGCGCAACGGCGGCGGACTTGGACATCGGAAGTTCCCTTTCTCAAGGCGGCCAGTGTGCCGTCTCATCTTCGAAGGGCAACTTATGTATGCCAGATGCCAGAAACAATCGATTTGTTTGCATAGCAGCATTTGTCATCCTGCATTGCAGCATAACTTTCCCTTAAAGCGGCCGTTTCGGGCATAAGGATGCGGAAATGGAGCAAAGCGGGGCGGTTTCCGTTGCTCTGATCATCTCGAGCCCGATCGGCACCACCATGTTGACGCGGTGGGCGCGAGGGTCTTTATTCGCCTAACGGGGATGTGCGATCTCCCCGTGAGGCGACATGCCCAAGAATCGCGTCCTGACTTCTCGAGGACGCCGCATGTCAGCTTACATCCCGACTTCACCTGACAAACGATCCCGACTTGCCGGCAGCTCGAGCGCGCCGGCACACGTTGAGGCGCGCTGTCTCCGCGGAGCCGCGCCTGTTGCCCTGGGGCAGGACACAACCAGGAGAACACCCTGCTGCTGGCGGTCGTGGGCAGCCTTTCACTTGCGTGGGCGCAGGACGTCGACTGGCAGAGGATCGATGACACGCTGGGCCGAAAGCCGACGGTTGCCGGCGACGTGCATCGTTACGGCTTTCCGCGCAGCGATCTTGCCGTGACGCTCGATGGCGTGACCATCAAGCCGGCGCTCGCGCTCGGCGGCTGGATCGCGTTCAAGCCCGCGCATGGCGGCGCGATGATCATGGGCGATCTGGTGCTGCTCGAATCCGAGATCAATCCGGTGATGGCGAAGATGATCGAAAGCGGGCTCGAGATATCAGCCGTGCATAATCATCTCCTGCGCGCGAGCCCGGCGACGTTCTACATACATGTCGCCGGGCATGGCGATCCCAGCAGACTCGCCGCGGCCATCCACGATGCGCTCGCCGAGAGCAAGACGCCGCTTACCATCGCCGCGCCGGCCGGCCCGCCGCCTGCGGTCGATCTCGATACGGCGCAGCTCGATCAGATCATCGGCGCCAAGGGACAGGCTAATGGCGGCGTCTACGCGTTCACCGTGCCGCGTCGCGATCCCATCAGCGAAGGCGGCATGCCGCTCAATCCGGTGGGACCGCTGGGGGTTGCGACCGGCATCAACTTCCAGCCGACCGGCGGCGGCAAGGCCGCCATCACCGGCGATTTCGTCCTGACGGGCGAGGAGGTGAACCCGGTGATTGCGGCGCTCAGGGCGAACGGCATCGAGGTGACGGCGCTGCACAGCCACATGCTGGACGAGCAGCCGCGGCTGTTCTTCATGCATTTCTGGGCCAACGACGATGCGATCAAGCTCGCCAAGGGCCTGCGCGCCGCGATCGACAAGACCGCAAGCACGAAGAGCTGACGTACGGCACAGACGGAATTCGACATGCAAAGCGCTCCGCCACACTAGCTCGACGACGTTGGGGACATGCAGGCCTCCCCGTCAGATGGACATCCATCCAAGAGCTCGCGACCTCGTTCGGGGGGAGTGACCCTGTGGATGGACTTGCCTTCGCGCTGTTTGCATTGGCCGCGCTCGGCGGCGGCTTCGTCAGTGGCTTCTCCGGCTTTGCCATGGGCCTCGTCGTATCCGGCATCTGGCTGCACATCATCACGCCGATGCAGACCGCCACGCTGATCGCCGGCTATGGCCTGCTCACGCAGGGCTACGGCATCTTCAAGCTGCGGCATGTGCTCGACCTCAGGAAGGCCTGGCCGCTAGCGCTGGGCACCGTCATCGGCATCCCGATCGGCGTCAGCATTCTCGCCTATCTCAATCCGACGCACCTGCGCTTCGGCGTCGGCATCTTGCTGATGCTCTATGCGATCTACGGGCTGACTCGACCCGTGTTCGCTCCGATGAAGATCGGCACCGGGGCCGACATCGCGATCGGAATCTCCAACGGCCTGCTCGGCGGCCTGACCGGGCTCGGCGGCATCATCTCGACGATCTCCTGTCAATGGCGCGGATGGCCCAAGGACGTGCAGCGCGCCGTGTTTCAGCCGGTCCTGTTCGTGGCCTTCGTCGTCATCTCGCTGTCCCAGGCCGCCGCTGGCACCATCACCAGGGATACGCTGGTGCTGTACGCGCTGGGCGTGCCGTTCATGGTCGCCGGTCTTTGGTCGGGTTTCAGGCTGTTTGGAAAGATCGACGACGAGACTTTTCGCAAGATGGTGCTGGTGCTGCTGCTGTTCGCGGGACTGTCGCTGATCGTCTCGGTGCTGCCGGTTGCCTTTCGCTGACTTCACGAGGTCATCATGTCACTCAGAACTCTTGGCGTCATCGCCATACCCGACGGATCGAACAGCGACTTCGACCATGCCGCCTTCGATCCCAGAACCCGCCGCGTCTTCATCGCCCACACCGCGCGCGACTGCATCGAGGTGATCGATCACGACACGCACAAGCACATCGCGACGCTTCCGGGCTTTCCGGGGGTGGCAGGTGCCGTAGCCGATGACGGCGAAATTCTCACCACCAATCGCGGGGCGGCCACGGTCTCCTGGCTGGACGCCGCGACTTACGACATCAAAGGTGTCCTCCCGTCGGGGCCACGTCCGAACGGTGCAGCGATCGTCAGGCGCAAGGGGATCGGCATCGCCGCCTGCATCGGCGATGCGCAGCAAGGGCCGACGTTGCAATGCATCGATCTGAAGGACGTCACGCAGCGCACGATCGATCTGCCGGGTCGGCCGCGCTGGTGCGTCACGAATGCCGCCGCCGAGCGGGTGTTTCTCTGCATCCGCGAGCCCTCGATGATTTTGTCGGCCCGGCTGCCCGATCTCGGCGACGTCGTGCATTGGCCATTGCCATCAGGCGGTGCGCATGGTCTCGACATCGATCATATCAGCCACCGGCTCTACGCCGCCTGCGATGACGGCGAGCTGGTGGAGGTCGACAGCACGTCCGGAAAGGTGACCAACGTCTGGCCGATCGCGGGCGCGCCCGACGTGACCTTCTTCAATCCGGCCACCGGTCGCGTCCATGTGGCGATCGGCGAGCCCGGTGTGATCGAGACGATCGATCCGAAGACGGGTGCGAGATCACGGACCACGACCGGGGAGGGGGCACACACAACCGCGTTGGTCGCGCCCGACCAGCTCTATGTGATTTCGCCTCGCCACGGCGGAGTTCTGGTTTTGGCTGACGGATGACGGCATTTCAGTGGTGGATCGGGGACTTGGCAGGGCAGTTCAAAGCCGCTAATGGTCTGCCCCCTTTTCCAAGCATCTGTCAGAGTGGTTTATGTCGAGCGCCTCGCCCGCCGTCTCGATCGGCATCGATTTTGGGACCAGCAATACGGTCGTCGCGCTCGCGACGGACGACCGTAGGGTCGAGGCCATCCGCTTCGATCATGGCGGACAACGCCACAGCGTCTTTGTGTCGGCCCTGTGCTTCTGGGAGGATCGGCCGGGAGGGGGAGCGCAGGCTGAAGGCGGCCCGTGGGCGATCGAACAGTTTCTCGAAGGACGCCACGTCTACCGCTTCCTGCAGTCGTTCAAGACCTTCGCGGCCAGCAGCAGCTTCAATTCCACCCAGGTGTTCCGGCAGCGCTACAAGTTCGAGGATATTTTGGCGGCGTTCCTGCGCACGCTGGCGCGCCATGGCGGAGACAGGTTCGGCTTCGAGGCGGCAAGCATCACGGTCGGACGGCCGGTGCGCTTTGCCGGTGGCAATCCCGACGAGGCGCTGGCGATGCAGCGCTATCGGGCCGCGTTCGAACGCCTGGGCGCCGGCCACGCGCGCTATGTCTACGAGCCGGTGGGAGCAGCGTTCTCCTTC
The DNA here is from genome assembly GCF_059803455.1 of Bradyrhizobium sp. UFLA05-108. Taxonomy (NCBI): domain Bacteria; kingdom Pseudomonadati; phylum Pseudomonadota; class Alphaproteobacteria; order Hyphomicrobiales; family Nitrobacteraceae; genus Bradyrhizobium; species Bradyrhizobium sp. UFLA05-108. The sequence continues at coordinate 98,593 of NZ_JBANAZ010000024.1, forward strand.
GCCCGCCGGCTGGAGCGCGATGCCACCGTGCTGGTTGCGGATTTCGGCGGCGGCACCAGCGATTTCTCCGTGATGCGTTTTTCGCGAACAGGCGGGGCTTTGCGCTCCGAGCCGCTCGGCCATGCCGGCATCGGGATTGCGGGCGACACGTTCGATTACCGCATCGTCGATCACGTCGTCTCGCCGCGGCTGGGCAAAGGCACCAGCTTCCGATCATTCGACAAGGTGCTGCCGATCCCCAACAGCCACTACACCAACCTCGCGCGCTGGCATCAGCTCGCGATGATGAAGAGCAACGGCGATCTGCGCGAGCTCCGGGAGCTTTCGCGCACCGCGCTGAAGCCGGCTCTGCTTCAGGATTTCATCACCATCGTCGATCTCGACCTGGGCTTTTCGCTGTACCGCGCGGTATCCGATGCCAAGGTCGCGTTGTCGACCCAGGATCAGGTGGACTTCCGCTTCAATCGCGGCGGGGTCGACATTGGCTCGACCATCACCCGGAAAAATTTCGAAGCCTGGATTGCCGACGATATCGCGAGGTTAGGGGCGACCATCGACAAGGTGCTGGGCGAGGCCGGCATCACCGCGCGCGAAGTAGAAAAGGTGTTCTTGACCGGCGGGACCTCCTTCGTGCCCGCGGTGCGGCGGCTATTCGCCGAGCGGTTCGGCAACGAACGGCTGATGTCGGGCGACCAGTTCGAGTCGATCGCTTACGGCCTCGCCCTGATCGGACACAGCCCCGATCCGGACCGCTGGGCCGCTAGCGGCGGGCTCACGTCGAGAGCGAGCGCGTAGAGCGCGATCGGATTAGGCTTGATTGTTGCCACGAAGGAAGTGTGCCCCTGCCACGTCCTGGCGCAGAATATTTCCGATCGGTCCGGGCGAGAAAGCGGCCCGGAGGGTCGGGGAGACTTCCGGGCCGAGCGTTTCCTCCACTAAAGACCCCCTCGTGCGGCGAGGAGGCTACGCTTCCATGGAAACACCAAGATGTAGCAACCGCAGATCACGCGCCGCTGCAAATATCTTTTCGGTAAGGCAGATTAACTCGCCGCAAGCTTGATCCGTTTTAGTGCACGACCAATACCGGCACGCTTCCGTCGGCCAGGACCTCCGATGTTTGACTTCCCAGGAATAGCTTCCTGAGGCCGCGACGCCCATGAGAGCCCATGACGATCAAGTCGCAGCCCCCCGACTTTGCTGTTTCTATGATCGTAGTGGCTGGGTGCGCATTCGGAACATGCAAGAGCTCTGCAGATATTCCGACCTGCTCCGCCATAGCTCGAGCTTCGCCGAGCAACTTGTCCGCGCGTTCCTTGCAGGCTGCGTCGAAGTGATCAAACTCTTCCTGCGAGGGAATCCAACCCCCGGCGTGTCCGCCCCCATAGTCGACTGGCAGCGGTTCCGTTACGGTGATCACCGTCACTTTGGCGTTCAAGGCCTTTGCCAGGGCAATTCCATGCTCAAGGCCTTTTCTCGCGACATCCGATCCATCCGTGCTCAAGAGAATATTGGCGTACATTGGGGGCTCCCTTGCTCGTCGAACATTTTGAGTGGCGCTTACTTGTATAGCCCGATCGTCGCCGTCCGCGTCTCGCTACGTTAGTGAGCGACCCCCATCAGGGCGGCGATCCGCAGTGAGTAATGGATCACGATCAGCGCGCCGATGATGAACGCCGCGACGCCGATCACACCCCACCATTTGATCCTTCTGGTCATCGGGCCCTCCATTCTGCCGATGCTACTGCGCGTCGTGGCCGCTTTGCCCGGTCATGGACCCGGCACGCAATGCGAACACTTTGGAAATGACATTGGGGCCAATGCCGCGCGGTGATCATGGGAAGCTCGAGGCGCCGCTGCTGATCATCGAAGGAGATTCCGGAGTGTTGTGTACTTACCAGAAAAGAGCGCTCCTCGCTATGGATCGAGTGCTGCTCCCGCGCGAGTGAAACGCCGGTCGCGATGATCTCGGCATTGGACGAGCCGGGCGAACCCACGGCGATGCGTCTGTCACACAAAAAGGGCCGCCTCAACAGGCGGCCCTTTCGTCTGACGTCAAAGCGGTTCAGCTCACTCCGCGGCCTACTGATTGATCTCAGGCTCGACGAGCCTTGCCAGGTTCCGCAGCGACTCCTGCCAGCCGAGATAGCAGGCCTCAGGCGGAATGGCGTCCGGTATGCCTGCCTGCGTGATATCCAGCTCGGTGCCGACCGATACTTTCTTCAGGATCACGGTCACCTGGATTTCGCCCGGCAAATTGGGATCGTCGAATTTGTCGGTGTAGCGCAGCCGCTCGCCCGGAACGAGCTCGACATATTCGCCACCAAAGGCGTGGCCGTTGCCGGTCGTGAAGTTCCGAAAGGACATTCTGAATGTGCCGCCGACCTTCGGCTCCAGGTGATGCACGGTGCAGGTAAAGCCGTTGGGCGGAAGCCATTTCGCCAGTGCGTCCGCCTCGAGGAAGGCGCGATAGATCTTCTCGGGGCTGGTCGCCAGGACGCGGTGCAGGCGTACAGTGCTAGGCATGCTCGTTAATCCTCCTTGAAGTGATGGGTCCGACGCGGACGTCCGTTGCCCATTCATAACCCGAGGACGAACGGGAGGTAGCCGGCCCGACGCGACATCTCAGATTTTTTGCTGGCTTTGTTGGGAGCCCGGCGGCGGATCGTCTGGCCGGCACTGCTAAACTGCCGCACATCCAGTGGCGTCATCGTGAACGCCGGCCTGCAGTGGCCGAACGGTTGCTCCGGCGCCTGGAGGAATTCTTCTGACCTTGCGCGCTCAAGGCAGTTGGGACGGCCGCCTCCGACGGACAATTGTCTTTAGGGACAATTGCATGCTTCATTTCCGTCGCATTTTATTGGGGGGCGTATCGGCAACCCGATACGCGTCGCACCAATGGTCCCGTAGCGGCCGCCCGTTGCGGGACCGTTGGTGCGGATCGGGACGGCTTGCCGATCCGACCATCACGGACGAACAGCGGCGGATGCCCACTCGGATTTCTGGCGTTGGAGCAGCCGAAAGACGTACCCAAAACGGAAAGCGCTCTCACGGAAAGCGCGGCGATGATCGAGGCGTAACATTTTAAGCACCGGCGGCAAATTCATCTCTCGCCATAACATCTCCAATGAAGTCGGCTCGGCCCTGGTTGAAGCTACGGGGTTGGCGCTCATGACGTTGAGCTTTGGCAGGGTAAGCAAGAAATCGCGGTCCTTTCTCGGACAGTGAGCAGATGCAGCAGTGAAGCAGAAGGAAGTGATAGTATGGCGACGGGTACGGTGAAGTGGTTTAATGGTCAAAAAGGGTTTGGATTCATCGCTCCGGACGATGGCGGCAACGATATCTTCGTTCACATCAGCGCGGTCCAACGCGCGGGTCTTTCTGGCTTGGCAGAAGGCCAAAAGATCTCTTACGAAGTCAAAGTCGACCCCAAGCGTGGCAAAAGCAGCGCGGAAAACCTGAGGGTCTGACACGCCCACTGACGACTGATCTCCGGCAGAAATAGCCAAGGCGACCAGGCTGCGGCTTCCCCCAAAGCGTGATGGGATTAGGATGAATCGTCATCGCGCTTTAGGTTGCTGTTTGGGCATGATCTCCGCGCAAACGCGTTCCGCGTTTGTCGCGAGGGAAAACCGCCTCACACCTTGCGCTAACGCGGCCTTTCGGGTCCGGATCACGCTGCCGAAGACGCAGCGAACAAGATGGGAGCCCGGGAGTGGGGAGGGGCATTCACGGTGCCGGCCTCATCCCCGACCGTTATCCTCGTCCACCACCAGCCGGCGCCGCGTCGGGAATAGCGTCAGGTCGTAATGTTCGGAGACGAGGCCCCAGAGGCCGCGCGGCGCGAACAGCATGACGAGGATGCCAAGCGTGCCCAGCAGGATGAGATACCAGGCGCCGAAATCGGCGAGATAGCGCTGCATCAGATAGAAGATGATCGCGCCGATGACAGGGCCTTCCATCGTGCCGATGCCGCCGATGACGACGATGAAGACGACGTAGGCGGTCCAGTCGAGCACCGAGAAGGCGGCGTCCGGCGAGATGCGCGCCTTCTGAAGGTAGATCAGCGCGCCGACCATGCCGGTCATCGCGGCGGTCGCGACATAGACGGTGAGCTTGATGCGCTCGATGTCGACGCCGAGGCTCGCAGCCGCGGCCTCGCGGTCGTGGATCGCGCCCAAGGCAAGGCCGCGGCGTGAGCGCAGCACGAGATAGACGAAGGCGAGCGTGCCGGCCATCAAGGCCAGCGCAAGCCAGTAGGAGGCGATGTCGCGCGCCGCCGGCGTGCGCACATCGAGCAGCGCCTTGATCCACTCGATGCCGGGCACGGAGGAGGTGACGGATGGGGAGAGCGAGGTTCCCGTGCCGCCGCCGACCGCCTTCACCTGCGCGAAAGCCAGACGGTAGACTTCGGCCACGACCCAGGTGCCGATCGCGAAATAGGCGCCGCGCAGGCGGAAGACGATCAGCGCGGTCGGCAAAGCCAGTGTCGCCGACACGATGCCCGCAACGGGGATTGCGAGTAACGGATTGACGCCGCCGATGAGCGTCAGCGTGAAGAGCACATAACCACCCAGTCCGACGAAAGCCTGCTGGCCGACCGAGATCAGGCCGGCGTAGCCCGCAAGCAGGTTCCAGCATTGCGCCAGGGCCAGCATGTAGAACAGGAAGATCAGATCCTGGATGAGATTGCGGCCGGCGAAGACCGGGAGCATTACCAGCATGAGCAGGACGATACAGGCGACAATTGCCGAGGAGCGCGAAAGTCGATCGGCGGTCTCGATGTGAAACACCCGCGTCGGCCTCGCTGCGCCCGTATCCATCATCGCGGCTCCTCAATCGACCGCGCGCGGAAACAGGCCGCGCGGCCTGATCGCCAGCACCACGAGGAAGGCGAGATGGCCGGACAGGATCTGCCATTCCGGGTCGATTCGCGCGCCGATGGTCTGGGCGAGGCCGAGCACGATGCCGCCCGCCAGCGTGCCCCAGAAGCTGCCGAGCCCGCCGATGATCACGGCCTCGAAGGCATAGAGCAGTCGCGCCGGACCGATGGTGGGATCGAAATTGGCCCGCAGGCCCAAATAGAGCGCCGCGATCGCGATTACGACGAAGGCAAGGCCCATCGCAATCGCAAAGGTGCGGTTGACGTCGATCCCCATGAGCTGCGCGACGTCGAGATCGTCAGAAGTAGCGCGGAACACTCGGCCGATCGCGGTGCGATAGAAGATGATGTTGAGGAGCACGATCACCGCGATGGCAGACGCGAGCGTCAGCAGCGGCACAACGCCCACCGCGATATCGCCACCGAGCGACACCGAGGCCGTCTCGATCGCGCCGGAGCGCAGGCGACGGCTGTCGGCGGAGAATGTCTGCAACAGCCCGTTCTGGATGATGATCGAGAGGCCGAAGGTAACGAGCAGCGGTGGCAGGAGGTCGCGTCCGAGCGTACGGTTCAACAATACGTGCTGAAGCGCAAAGCCGAGCACAAACAGGATCGGAGCTGCGACAGCGACCGCAACGAAGGGATCGAGCCCAAGCTTCTCCGTCACCACGAAAATGGCAAAGGCTGCGAGCACGATGAAGTCGCCATGGGCGAGATTGACGAGCCGCATCACGCCGAACATCAGCGAGAGCCCGGTGGCGAACAGGGCATAGAGGCCGCCGAGCAGGATGCCCTGGATGATCGCGTCGAGAAAGCCGGTCATCGCATTCAACCAAAATAAGCGCGGTGGATCTGGTCGCGCGAGAGCGCGCCGGGACGGCCCTCCAGGGAGACGCGACCTTCCTGGAAGCAGTAGACGCGATCGGCGGCCTTCATCGCCTGCACGATGTCCTGTTCGACCAGCACGACGCTGGTGCCTTCGGCCTTGATCCGCGGCAGGGCCGCGTAGATGTCGGCAATGACGATCGGCGCAAGCCCGAGGCTGATCTCGTCGCACAAGAGCACGCGGGGATTGGACATCAGGGCGCGGCCGATCGCGGCCATCTGCTGCTGGCCGCCCGACAGGATGGGCGCGGGCGACGTCCGCCGCTCCTTCAGCATAGGGAAGAGGGCGTAGACGCGATCGAGCGTCCAGGGGCCAGCGAGCTTGCGGCCGTAGCCGCCGATCAGGAGATTCTCCTCCACGGTGAGCGAGGGAAATAGCCGTCGTCCTTCCGGCACCAGCGCGACGCCAAGCTTGACGATGTCGGCAGCACGCTTTGCGCCGATCCGCAGGCCGTCGAGCAACACGCTGTCGGCCGCACCGGGAATCAGGCCCGCGATTGCTTTCAGGAAGGTCGACTTGCCTGCGCCGTTTGCGCCGATGATCGCGATGGTCTCGCTCGCCTCGAGGCTTGTATCGACGCCATACAGCGCCTGGAAGTCGCCATAGAAGGCCGTGAGCTTCTGTGTCCTGAGCAGCGGCATGCCTCACGCCTCGATGCCGATATAGATCTGATGCACGTCGGGCCGTTGCATCACCTCCTTCGGCGCGCCTTCCGCGATCTTGCGTCCGAAATTGAGCACGACCAGTCGGTCGATCACGGCAAACAAAGCATGGACGACGTGCTCGATCCACAGGATCGCGACGCCGGTCTTGCGGATTTCACCGATGGTCGCGACGAGCTCGGCGCATTCGCCCTCGGTCAAGCCGCCGGCAATCTCGTCGAGCAGCAGAAGCTTTGGCGCCGTCGCAAGCGCGCGAGCCATTTCCAGACGCTTGCGCTCGAGCAATGTGAGAGAACCCGCGAGCGTGTTGGCACGCTTGAGCAGCCCAAGCTGGTCGAGAATCTCGCCGCAGGATTGCGCGACCTCACGTTCGGTCTTGCGCTGGCCATGGACCGCGCCGACGAGCAGGTTTTCGAATACCGTGAGATTTTCGAACGGCTGCGGGATCTGGTGGGTGCGGCCGATGCCGGCGTGGCAACGGCCCTGCGGCGGCAACCCGGCGAGGTCGCTGCCGTCGAAGCGGATGTGGCCTGCGCTCGGCGACAGGCCGCCGGCGATCAGGTTGAACAATGTGGTCTTGCCCGCGCCGTTCGGACCGATGATGCCGACGGCCTCGGAAGGCGCGATCGTCAGGTCGAGATCGTCGGCGACGACGATCGACCCGAAGCTCTTCTTAAGGCCGGCGACTTCCAGCAGCATGGTTTTTCAACGCGCCGCCCGATCAGGCAATCGGCTCCATCTTGCCGCCGACCGGAATGGCCGGCGCCGTCCGGTTGTCGGTGACGACGATGTCGTATTTGCCGTCCTTGAACCGCCACTGTCCGCCGACGAGCGGCGTCTTGGCGACGTTCTTGGCGGCAAACGGCGGCAGGTTCGCAGATCCCCACTGCACCTTGCCGACGACGGTGTCGAGATCGGTCGCGGCGATCGTCGTGGCGATCGCCTTGCCGTCGCGATCGGGCGCGCGCTTCAAGACATCGACCGCGACCTCGAACAGCGCGTGGACGAAGCCGATCGGCTGCGTCCATTGCCTCTTGGTCGCGCCCTCATAGGCCGTGGCGAGATCCTTCGCGCTCATGCCCGTGAGCGAAGATTTGAACGGATGGTTTGGCGTCCACCACACCTCCGAGGACAAGTTGTGACCGTCCTTGCCGAGCGCCTCGACCGCGACGGGGAACAGGATCGCCTTGCCGACCGAGGCGACCTTGGGCTTGAAACCTTGCTGGAGCGCTTGTTTCCAGAAGGTGGTGAAGTCCGGCGGCAGCACCACGCCGGTGATGATCTCGCAATTCGCCGCTTTGAACGCGCCGATCTGTGCCGAGAAATTGTCGGTGAGATTCTGGTAGCGGCCCGGATCGGTGAGCTTGTAGCCGTCCTTCTCGAGCACTGGCGGGAAGCCGACGACCTTGTCGCCCCATGCGTTGCCGTCGCCGTCATTGGGAAAGAGACCGCCGACCGATTTGTTGGTCGCGACCTGGCTCCACATGTTGGTGAAGACGGCGATGACGTCTTCGAGCCCCCAGAAGAAATGATAGGTGTAGTTGAAGCCCTTCCACGCCGGCGGTCCGCCGCCGGGATTGGCCTGGCGGCCAATGAACCAGGGCTGCCACGGCGCAACCGTGGAGATGCACGGCACCTCCTCGATCTCGCATTGGGTCGAGACCGGATTGGTGGTCTCCGGTGTCGATGCCACCAGCATCAGATCGATCTTGTCCTGGACGATGAGATCCTTGGCGACCTCGGCGGCGCGGTTCGGATTGGACTGGCTGTCCTTGACCACCACTTCGACCGGCACGGTGGCATTGCCGACCTTGATGCCCGCCTTGGTCGCCTCCTTGAAATTGGCGAGGATGAAATTGTCGGCCTCGGCAAAGGCGGCGAGGGGGCCTGTGAGCGGGGAGACATAGCCGAGCTTGATCGCGCGCGTTTGCGCGATCGCCGGCGACTTCAATCCGACCGAGAGGGCCGCGCCCGTTGCAGCGGAGTATTTCAGGAGCGTGCGGCGATCGACGGAATGACGATGAGTCGAGCTGATCTTGCGGCAGGTCATCTGCGCGTCCTCCCCTCTGGATGCGCCGGATTCTCATCGTGGATCGATTGACACACGGGCCGGCGTTCGATATTCGAACAGTAGTTCGTAATTCGACCAGTTTCCGCCAGCGCCCAGATGGAGTCAACAGGCCGCGTCATGACGCAAGCATCCGAGCGCCACAAGGCCGACCCCGGGCATCGCAAGGGCGAGCCCGACGACAAGGAGTTTATGACGACACTCGCCAAGGGCCTGGCGGTGCTCGGCGCGTTCGGTCGTCAGCGGCCGACCATGACGCTGTCGGAAGCAGCCGTGGTTGCCGATCTCTCGCGTGCCACCGCGCGGCGGGTGCTGCGTACGCTCACCCAGCTTGGTTATGTCGTGCAGGACGGCCGGACCTTCGCGCTGTCGCCGCAGATCCTGGATCTCGGCTTCGCTTACCTGTCGACGCAGAGCTGGATCGATCGCGCCCTGCCCCTGATGCGCGAGCTCAGCGAGCGTCTCGCCGAATCCTGCTCGGCCGCTATCTTGCAAGGCAACGACATCGTCTATGTCGCCCGCGTGCCCGCAAGGCGCATCATGTCGGCTGCGTTGTCGGTCGGGAGCCGGCTGCCGGCGCTGCACACGGCGCTCGGCCGCGTGCTGTTCGGCTATCTCGACGAGGCCGAGATCTGGCGGCGGCTGAAGTCGCAGCGGATCGAGGCCTACACGCCGCAGACCATCACCGATCTTCAGGCGCTGTTCGACCGCATTCGCGCCGACCGCGCCCAAAAATTCTCCATCGTCGACGAGGAGCTAGAGCGCGGCCTGCGTGCGATCGCCGTGCCGGTGTTCGATCGCGCCGGCCAGGTCGTCGGCGCCATCAACCTGTCGACGCATTCGACGCGAACGACGCGCAATGAAATGCGCGAGCATTTCCTGCCCGAGCTCAATCGCATCAGCGAGCAGGTCTCCTCAATGACCGTCTGAGGGACGTGTCCGGCTCTTGCCATCGAGGCGGGCCGGCCGTATCGTCGCGATAAGTTCGAAATACGGACACTAGTTCGATTATCGAACGATTCCTAAAGGGGAGATCGCGCGATGGCAGGCAAGGCGCAGGCAGCGGTGGCAATTCCGCCGGAGCACACCGGCAACGTCAAAGTCACGCGTCCGCAAACAGGCGCGGAATATCTAGACTCGCTGCGCGACGATCGCACCGTCTACATCTATGGCGAGCGGGTGAAGGACGTCACCAGGCACCCGGCCTTCCGCAACACCGCACGCATGGTCGCGCGTCTCTACGACGCGCTCCACGACGACAAGCGCAAGGACAGGCTCCTGCTGCCGACCGAGACCGGCAATGGCGGCGTGACGCACGCGTTCTTCAAGGCGCCGAAGACGATGGACGATCTTCTCGCCGGCCGTAACGCGATCGCCGAATGGGCGAAGATCACCTATGGCTGGATGGGCCGGGCGCCGGACTACAAGGCCGCGTTTCTCGCGACGCTGGGTGCCAACGCGGATTTCTACGAGCCGTACCAGGACAATGCCAAGCGCTGGTACAAGTTCAGCCAGGAGCGCGTGCCCTTCATCAACCACGCCATCATCCATCCGCCGGTCGACCGCGACCGTCCGCCGAACGAAGTCGCCGACGTCTGCTGCCATGTCGAGAAGGAGACCGATGCCGGCATCATCGTCTCCGGCGCCAAGGTGGTCGCGACCGGATCCGTGCTGACGAACTATACCTTCGTCGCGCATCACGGGCTCATTCCGCTGCAAGACAAGAAGTTCGCCGTCGTGTTCATGGTGCCGACCAACGCGCCCGGCGTGAAGTTCATCTGCCGCACCTCCTACGAGATGAGTGCGAGCGTGATGGGCAGCCCGTTCGACTATCCGATCTCGAGCCGGCTCGACGAGAACGACGCCGTGTTCATCATGGACAAGGTGCTGGTGCCCTGGGAGAACGTCTTCGTCTACGGCGACATCGACAAGGCGAACAATTTCTTCCCGCGCACCGGATTCCTGCCGCGCTTCGTCGTGCATGGCTGCACGCGGCTTGCGGTCAAGCTCGACTTCATCAGCGGACTGTTGTTGAAGGCGACGGAGGCCGCCGGCACCAAGGACTATCGCGGCGTGCAGGCCAATGTCGGCGAAGTCATCGCCTGGCGCAATCTGTTCTGGAGCCTGTCGGATGCAATGGTGCGCGATCCAAAACCATGGATCGGCGATTACGTGCTGCCCAACATGGACCCCGGCAACGCCTATCAGATCATCGCCACCATGGCCTACACCAAGGTGAAATATTTGATCGAGCAGACGGTCGCCTCGGGCCTGATCTATCTCAACAGCCACGCCAGCGATTTCAAGAACGACGAGATCCGCCCCTATCTCGATCGCTATTTGCGCGGCTCCAACGGCTACAAGGCGGAGGAGCGCGTCAAGCTGCTTAAGCTGTTGTGGGATTGCCTCGGCAGCGAGTTCGGCGGACGCCACGAGCTCTACGAGATCAACTACGGCGGCTCGACCGAGGAGATCCGTCGCTACTGCCTGTTCGGCGCGCAGGCTTCGGGCAATGCCGACCGCTTCAAGGGCTTTGCCGAGGACTGCATGGCCGAGTACGACCTCGACGGCTGGAAGGTCCCGGACCTCACAGATCCCGGCGAGCTCAGCTACCACATGCTGCGAAAGTGAGATCGATGCTGAGCAGAACCGCCATCGATTCCAAACGTTTCCGGTCGGTGATGGGAACGTTTCCGACCGGCGTCGCCGTCATTGCGACCGAATGGAACGGCGAGCTGTTCGGCGCGACGATCAACTCGCTGACGTCGGTGTCGCTCGATCCCTGCATGCTGTTGTTCTGCACCAATGAGGGCAGCGCGACCGGAGCGGCAATCCGGCAGCGCGGCCTGTTTTCGGTGAATATTCTGGGCCAGCATCAATCCGACCTGTCCCACCGCTTCACAGGGCAATCGAAGAACAGGTTCGAGGATCTGGCAGTGGCATTCAGCGCCGACGGACTGCCGCTGCTGCAGGGCGCCGCAGCCCGGCTCTGCTGCCGCGTGGCCACCATCCACAAGGCCGGCGACCACGACATCATCCTCGGTGAGGTGCTGTCGGGCGACGAATCTGCGTGTAGCCCCCTCGTGTTTCACAAGGGCAGCTACGGGAGCTTTCAGCGGTCTTGAACGTCACCGCTGCGGAGTGGAAGCCGTCGGCTTCTGGTGGTCGAGCGGGAAGCCTCACTGGGCCTTGGCTACGCTCCGATCGGATTGAAAACGGCGCTTGTGCGTTGGCGCTCGATCCGTACGCCGCGCTCGGCGAGGTCGCGCAACTGCAAGAACATCATTGCAGTCATCAAGGCGTCGTCGAAAGCATCGTGCTGTGCAAGAGGAGGAATACGGAGGTCGCGGAGGATCGCGGCGAACGAGAGATCGATCGACGTGTTGGGCGGCGCATCACCGTATTTGCGATCGTAGTAGAGCCGTGAAACTTCAATCCGCTCGTTCGGCAGCTCGATCCCGACCAACGGAAGGATGTACTTGTCCAGCATGGCGATGTCGAAGTCGACGTAGTAGCCGATGAGGGGGCGCGCCCCGATGAACCGGAGAAAGCTCGGCAGCACCTTCCAGACGATCGGCGCGGCCGCGACATCGGAGTGACGCAAGCGGTGGATCTTGATTGCTTCCGCTCCCATCTCCCTGTCGGGGTGGACGACGGCTTCGAAATGCTCGCTGGTCAGAATCCGATTGCCGCGAATCCTGATGGCCGCAATGGTGACGATGTCGTCCGTCCGCACGTTGAGACCCGTGGTCTCGCAATCTAAGACGACAAAGTCGTCGTCCGGAGCTCGATCGAACATGAATCGATACGACTGATCGCTCAGGGTCGCCTGGTGAAGCAACCGTTTGATCGCGCGTGGCAACATCTTTAGAACATACCGAGCTTGAAACGATGACGAACAATTTCTCGAAACTGCTTCACGACCTGAAGCGTGTCCCGCAGCAGATGACGTTCCATGCTGGACAAATGCGCAGGTCTCACCAGAGTACCCGACGTCCCGGCGGATGCGGCCAGCTGCCCGTCGAGCCGGAGCATCAGCAAGAATCGGAAGGCCTGTTTCAGGTCGCGTCCAAAATCTGCTCGCAACACTCCCAAGTCACACAGCCGGGAGATTCGCTTGTCGGTGGAAGTCTCGCGCAAGCCCTGTTCGAGCGCCAGGCTGCGAACGCCGTGCACGATGGGAAAGATTCCGCCTTTCTTCAGGTCAAGCGCGTCTCCGCTACCCTCGGATGTGATCAGGTTGTTGAAAAGACCGATTGGCGTTTCGAAGGCATCAACTGCGCGCGCAAAGTGGGCCAGGAACGCCTGTTCACCCCGGATCAGCTCGATCAGCGTCGACTTGGCGCTATCCAGCAGTGACGCGTTGCCGGCGATCGCCTGGGCATCATACACGATGGCTACATTCATGTGCGCGGCCTCGTCGGGGAGCGCGACCCAGCGACGGAAATCCGTCAGGTAGTCGGTGAGCGGCTTCGACCATGCCGGATTGCTCACCATGATGTTGCCGGGGCAAGGCGGAAACCCGAAACCTCCTAGCGCGCCGGAGAATTCGTTGCGGAAATGCTCCAGGGATTTGCTCTCGACTGGACCATCGAGGATAAGACCGTTGTCCTGGTCAGTGCGCATGGTCTGCTCGCCACGCCCCTCGCTACCCATCACGATCAGGCAACCGCTGGTCCGCAGCTCTGCCGGCGCGACCATTTCGAACAGTCTAGACAGCAGGCGCCGGTTGAGGTCCGAGACGATCTCCGCGATGACCTCGACCTTGACGCCTTGCCGCCGCAGCACCCGCGTTTGTGCTTCGATCTCGCCTGCAGCAACCGCGAGATCCTGCAGGCTGGAGCCTCGATCGATGCGACCGGCGACGACCTGAGCACTGCCTGCCAGGAAACCCAGGAGATCGATTTCCTCGAGAATACCGACGAACCGTTCGCCGTCGTGCACGGCGAGCCGCCGCTTGTTGTGCTTCGTCATGAGCAGGAGAGCCGAGGAGACGAAATCGTCGGGGCGGATCGACACGATGTCGAAGTTCGCGAGCTCGCCCACCGGTGTCTGGATAGGCAGACGCCGCAACACCACCGCTTTGGACAGGTTCATGCCCGTGATAATGCCGATCCGCTCGCCATTGCGTACGAACAGAGCGTTGCTGTTGATCTCGCGCATCAGGTGACCAGCGGCTTCAATCGTGTCGGTCGCAGCCACGAATGATGGAGGATGCAGGAATAGCTCGCCAACCCTGGCATGCATCAGCGAGCCGTAACGCCTGGCCTCTTCGTCGTTGGCAAGCTCATCCAGCTTTTGCGAGATTTCGCGGTAGAAGAATGCCGCAAATCGCGGATTGGCCTTGATCAGGTTGAGGGCGACTTTCCTGGGGATCACGTAGCAAAGCGTTTCATCGCGGGCGAGAAACTTGTGACCGTTCTGGTCGTGAACGAGTGCGCGGCTATCGAAGGTGTCCTTTGGACCAAGCAGCGCGAGCAGATCGGCTTCACTCCGCTCCTCGACCGTGCCCTTGATGACGACATAGATGGCATCCGCGGGAGCGTCCCCGGCGATGATTGCTTCGCCCGGACGGAAGTACGCTATGTCGAGCGCCCCTCGTAACGTCTCGGCCTCGTTCGGCGTCAGACGATCGAACGGTGGATTGTTGATGTCGAATGCCTTGGGCATTTCGGCCTCTCGAAGCCACGGACGATCCCGGCGCTGGCGACTGACCCTCGAAGCGCGGCACCGGCCGGTGCAGTGACCCGGCCGATGCCGAAGAGCCCGCCCTGTGGCCTCGTTCAGTGCGTCGTGGCAGCGGCAGCTCCGATGCCAGTCTGGGACCGAACATATTGTGCATCAAAGCCGTCACGGTCGATAGCGGCACGCTTGCTGCGGTCCAGAGTGGAGAAAAGCCAGATGCCTGCAAATGCGATGGCCATCGAGAACAGAGCCGGATTGTCCAGTTTGATCGGCGCAGATCCCTTGGCGAAGCCCAGCGTCACCTCCCAGACGGCCGGCGACAGAACGACGCCGACGACCGCGCTGATGAGACCGAGGAAACCGCCGATCAGCGCGCCCCGCGTCGTCAGGCCTCTCCAGAAGATCGACATCACGAGCACGGGAAAGTTGCAGGAGGCCGCGATGGCGAAGGCAAGGCCCACCATGAAGGCGACGTTCTGGTTCTCGAACACGATGCCGAGGAAGATCGCGAGCACGCCGAGGACCAATGTCGCGATCTTCGAGACGCGGATCTCGTCCTGCTCGTTGGCATTTCCGCCCTTGATGACCATGCTGTAGAGATCGTGGCTGATGGATGACGCCCCGGCCAGGGCTAACCCCGACACCACCGCCAGGATCGTGGCAAAGGCGACGGCCGAAATGAACCCAAGGAACAGGTTGCCGCCGACGGCGTTCGCAAGATGGATCGCGGCCATGTTGGAGCCGCCCTTGATCGCCGCGATTCCGCTCTTGGTCCGTTCAAGAATGGCCCCGTCCAGGAACATCGCATCGGTCGAAACCAGCGTGATCGCGCCAAAGCCGATGATGAAGGTCAGGATGTAGAAGTAGCCGATAAAGCCCGTCGCATAGAACACCGATTTGCGCGCGGCCTGGGCATCCTTCACCGTGAAGAAGCGCATCAGGATATGCGGTAGACCCGCCGTTCCGAACATCAGCGCAAGGCCGAGCGAGATTGCCGACAGCGGGTTGGAAATCAGGCTGCCGGGCTCCATGATCGCGAGCTTCTTGGGATGCACCTCGGTTGCCTTGGCGAACAGAGCTTCCGGACTGAACCCGAACTTGTAGAGGACGGCTCCGGCCATGAAGGTTGCGCCCGAGAGCAGCAGCACCGCCTTGATGATCTGCACCCAGGTCGTTGCCTTCATTCCACCAAAGGTCACGTAGATCATCATCAAGCCGCCGACCAGGACGACCGCGATCCAGTAGTCGAGACCGAACAGCAGCTGGATCAGCTTGCCTGCCCCGACCATCTGCGCGATCAGGTAGAACGCAACGGTCACCAGCGAGCCGCAGGCCGCCAGGATCCGGATGTCGGTCTGCCCGAGCCGAAACGACGTGACGTCGGCAAAAGTGAACTTGCCGAGATTGCGCAGCTGCTCGGCAATCAGAAACGTGACGATCGGCCAACCCACGAGCCATCCGACGGAGTAGATCAAGCCGTCGTAGCCGGATGTGTAGACGAGGCCGGAAATGCCGAGGAAGGAAGCCGCCGACATGTAGTCGCCGGCGATCGCAAGCCCGTTCTGGAAGCCCGTAATGCCGCCGCCGGCCGAGTAGAAATCTGCTGCCGACGCGGTCCGCTTTGCGGCCCAATAGGTGATGACGAGCGTCAAGCCGACGAACCCGACGAACATACCGATCGCCGACCAGTTGATCTCCTGCTTGGAGCCGCCCTCGACGGCGCCAGCGGCAAGCGCGAGCGTGGGCATGCTTGCGAGCAGGAGTACAAGCAACAGGGAGAACTTTCTCATGAGGGGTTCTCCTCAACAATCTTGCGAATGAGCACGTCGTAGCTGGAATTCGCCTGCCGCACGTAGATGCCCGTCAGCACGAAGGCGAGCACGATGACGGACAATCCGATTGGAATGCCGATCGTCGTCACGCCGTGACCAAGTGGAGCGCCCAGAAACTTGGGAGCGTAGGCTACCAGCAGGATGAAGCCGAAATAGATGACCAGCATGATCAGCGACAACGTCCAGCCCAGCGACGAACGGCGACGCACGAGCTCCTGGTAGTTCGGATCGCTTTCAATCCTTGCGAGCTTGCTCACAGCAATGATCCCTGGAGTTCTTCCCGTTGCGACAGCCCCCTGCGTGGCGAGGGCTTGACTAGAGTGTCCTGCAGACGGACCGGCTTCCATGATCCAGATCAAATCCGGCTGATCCGAGTGGGATGTCCCCCGGGCAATGCCGGGATCGATCCGAGCGGCTACTTTCGCTCAGACGTGGCCGGCCCGACGCGAGATCTCGGATTTTTTGCCCGCTTTTGTTGGGAGCGCCGGCAGTGGATCGTCCGGCCGGAACTTGCCAATCTGCCGCCAGAGCCAGCGGCCGCATCGTGAATATTGGTTGCTATCAACCCGCGTTCCGCAAGGAAGCAGCCGCCCCCTCGGGATCACGGCTGCCGGAAGTCCTCTCGCGCCATCCGGACGGACCAGTGCGAACCATCGTCACCCAAACCATAGGTCTGCCCGTGAGACGCGGCCGATCCGACACGGCGTCTCAGAGCTTCTTGGCGGCGGGGGATCGATCTGCTCGTCCGTCGCTGTGCCCGGCCTTTTCGGCACCGTACCAGGGCAGGAGCCAGCGCACCGTGCGCTCGAACAAGAGATCGGCTGCCACGCCCATCGTGCCGAGTGCGATCAGGCCTACGAACATGTGGTCGACCCGGAACACCTGCTGCGACATCTGGATAAGGTAGCCGACTCCGAAGGCGGCGCCGGCGAGTTCGGCCGCGACGAGAACGACCAGTGCGACGGACAGGCTGATCCTGAGGCCAGCGATGATGAACGGCAGTGCGCCGGGAATGATGACGAACACGAAATTGCGCCAGCCGCGCGCGCCAAGACTGGCCGCCGCCCGCCCAAGCAGCGGGCTGGCATCGCGCACGCCGATATAGGTGTTGACCCATACCGGGAAGAAGACGCCCCAGGCGATCAGGAAGATCTTGGATGCCTCGCCGATGCCGAACCAGAAGATCGCCAATGGCACGAAGGCGAGTGACGGCACGGCGCGGAACATCTGCACGAGTGGATTGAGCGTTCCGTGCAGCAGCGGCAATCGAGCCATGGCCACCCCAAGCGCGACGGCGAGCACCGATCCGCTGACGAACCCGATCGCCGCGCGCAACAGGCTTGCGGCCAGATGCCGCGGCAGCTCGCCATCGAGGATCAGCGTCCATCCGGACTGCACGATCGTGCTTGGCGCCGGGAGCATAACGTCGTTGACGAGGCCGCTGCGGCTCAGTGCCTCCCATGCGCCGAAGAAGGCGAGTGTGCCGATGAAGCCGGCGAGCGTGTGACTGCTTACGCGCAATGTCATGCTGTTACTCGGCGGTCTCCAGCCCGATTGATCTTGCCACGTGCTCGTATAATTCGTTGAAGCGCGGTGTCGTACGCCGGCGCGGACGTGGCAGGTCGACCTTGATGTCCTCGACGATCCGTCCCGGATTCGGCGACATCACGATCAGGCGCGTCGCGAGCACCAGCGCCTCCGCGATATTGTGGGTCACGAACACGATCGTGGGCTGCTCCTGCCTGTGGATATCGATCAATTTGGCCTGAAGCGAGCTGCGGGTCATTGCATCGAGGGCCGCGAAGGGTTCGTCCATCAACAACAGGGACGGGCGAGTTGCGAGGGCCCGTGCGATCGCGATGCGCTGTTTCATCCCGCCCGACAGCTCGAAGGGATATTTTGCGCCGGCGTCGGGAAGTCCGACACTGCTGAGCAATTGTCGGGCAATGTCGCTCCGCTTCGCCGCTGCCATGCCCGCCATGCGGAGGCCAAACTCGACGTTGGCCTGCGCGGTCAGCCAGGGAAAGAGGGAGTAGTCCTGAAACACCACGCCGCGTTCGGAGCTTGGGCCGTCGATGGCGTGGCCATCCACCCGGACGTCGCCATGGGCGGGCGCGACAAAGCCCGCGAGGATGTTAAGAAGCGTGCTTTTGCCGCATCCGCTCGGTCCGAGAATGCACACGAATTCGCCGCGGTCGATGGTCAGCGAGATATTGCCGAGCGCGATGGTCTTGCCGCGACCGGAATCGTAGACATGACCGAGCTCGATGCACCTGATCAGCGGCACACCGGCGTTGGTATGCGGCTTGATCTCCACCCTCGCGTCCATTGCAGCCGGCCTGGTCTATTCGCTGCGCGCCCGATCGTACAGCGACGTCACCACCACGGTGTTGAAGTCGGGAATCTTCGCATCCGGACGCACCAGCTTGTTGTCCACGGCCCATTTCGCCTGCTCTTGCAGCAGGGACACCAGCGCAGGCTTGTCCAGCGCGAGATTGAAATTGGTCCGTTTCCAGAAGGATTTTGCGATCGCGGGATCGAGCTTGATCCGCTCTGCGGTCAGTGTTGCCGCGGCATCGGGATCCTTCCTGATGGTGTCGTCCGCCTCGATCAATGCCTTCAGCGCCTTCACGAGCAGATCGGCCTTGCTGTCGATGGTCGATTGCAGGGTGATGATCGAGGAGTAGGTGTTGTAGAGCCCTTCCGAACGGATGATGTGGAACTTGTCGGTGCCTTGCGCGACGGCCTGCGATAGATGCGGCTCGGTCCAGATGAAGCCGTCGATCGCGCCGCCGGCGAGGCTGCTGACGAAGTCGCCGGGATTGAGGCTGACGGCGGTGATGTCCGACCAGGCGAGGCCCTCCTGCTTGAGCAGCTTCGACAGATAGAGATGCGCGTTCGTGCCCTGCGAATAGCCGATACGCCGGCCCTTGACGTCCTTCGCGGTCTTGATGTCCTTGATCGCGACGAGATCGAACGGTTCATGCCGGTTCAAGGTGCCGATGATCCGAACCGGCAGCCCGTTCAGGGCTGCGAAGACGACCGGCGTCTCGGCCGCTGTGCCGATCACTACGCCGCCGCCGACCAGCGCGTCCAGCACCAGCCTTCCGCTGGCGAAGGTCGAAACCTTTGGCGTCAGTCCCTGCTTCTGCCAGGTCTTGTCGTGATCGGCGACGAAGAACTGGCCCCAGCCGAGCGCAATGCCTTCGCCGATCGTAATGTCTTCAGCGTGCGATGATGCGGAGGTAAGCGACATCACGGCGGCGATTGCGGCGGCTGCGAGCCTGCCCGGCCGGAATGAGGCGGCAATGGACATCACGATACGGTCTCCTTGTGTCAATAACGATGGTTTGGATTCGCAGCCGGCCGCACACCGCGCGCGCCGAGCGGGAGTTGGCCGGCTTCGTGGAAGCGCTGCGCCAGGGAGGCTGCACGATGATCGGCGAAGGCCGGGGCAATCAGCGACAGGCCCTGCGGCAGGCCGTTCGGCAGGAAGCCGCTGGGAACCGCAACCGCCGAGAGATCGGCGAGATTGACGAAGTTCGTGTAGGTCCCGAGCCTGGCATTGAGGACGATCGGATCAGCTTCGACCTCGTCGATCCGGTAGATCGTGCCGGTGGTGGGGACGGCGAGGATATCGATCTCGTTCCAGAGCTTGTCGACCTGCCGCTTGAGAATGTTGAGCCGCTGCTGGGCCGCGAAGACGTCGCCGCCCGAGATGCCGCGGCCCCCGAACAGGATCTCGCGGGTGACCGGAAGCAGCGCCTCGGGCTGCTTGTCGGCGAAATGGCGAAGCGCTCCGTAACGGTCCGCGAGCCATGCGCCCTTGAACAGGAGATCGTTGATCTCCGCGAAGGGCGCGTAGTCGATCTCCACCTTGCGCCCGCCAAGGCCTTGCAGCCGCGCGACCGCCTTGTCGAACAGCGCGGCCGCATCCAGATCGCCAAAGAAGTCGAGCCATTGCGGGGAGGGGACGCCGAAGCTGAACTTGGCTGGCAGCGGACGTGCTTCCGTCAGCGATCCGGTCCGGGAGAACGGATCCTCCTCGTCATGGGCGCGCGCAACGTCGAACGCGGCCTGGGCGTCCGGCACCGTCAATGCGAAAATCGAGAGCGTCTCGATCGAGCGGCAGGCCGCGACGACACCGACTTCGCTGAGCAGGCCCCGGGTCGGCTTCAATCCGACGACATTGTTGAATGCGGCCGGCACGCGGCCCGACCCGCCGGTATCGTTGGCGAGCGCGAAGCTGACGAGCCCCGCGGCGACCGACACCGCCGCCCCCGAGCTCGAGCCGCCGGGAATGTAGCGAGCATCGAATGGATTGCGCGCCACGCCATAAGGCGATCGCACGCCCACGAGCCCGGTCGCGAACTGGTCCATATTGGTCTTGCCGATCAGGATCGCGCCTGCGGCGAGCAGGCGCCCCACCGCCGGGTTGTTCCTTGCCGGCGCATAGGAAAACGCCGGGCATGCCGACGTGGTCGGCAGACCGACCGTGTCGATGCAGTCCTTGACACTGAAGGGAATGCCCCAGAGCGGAAGAGCCTCGCGTTGCTGCGCCGGCAGCGCCTCTAGCTGCCTCGCCCGCGCGAGCGCGTCCTCGCGCCCGACGACGCTGATCCAGACGCCATCCTCGCCGCGGCGCGCGATTTCGTCCAGGATGCGTTCGACGACGCCCGACGGCTTGAGCGTGCCGCTCGCATAGGCGGCGGTCAATTGCGGGAGCGTGAGATCGAGCATTTGCGTTGGTCTACTCATGAAGGATCCTGCGGACGCGGAAACGGCTTCGCCTGCTCGAACGCACGCGCGGCGCGCAGGACGGTGGTATCAGCGAATTTCGCACCGATGATCTGCAAGCCCACCGGCAATCCCGCGGCAGTCAATCCCGCCGGGATCGAAGCCGCCGGCTGTTGCGTCAGGTTGAACGGATAGGTGAAGGGCGAACGGATCGGCCGAACCACGAGATCGGCCTCCGATGCGCCAATGACCGAAGCGGGATGCGCGGTCGTCGGCGTGAGCAGCAGGTCCCAGTCCTGATGGAAGCGGTTGAAGTGCCGGCCGAGCGCTTCGCGCCGGTCGACAGCCTGCAGGTAGCTGATGACATCGATGCTCCGGCCCTTTTCGGCAACGTCTTGCAAGCCTTGCTCGACCAACGCGCGGCGGGCGGGATCGAACGAGGCCAGCAGCTTCGCGGCGCCGGCGAACCAGAAGGTTTGGAAGATATCGAAGGGGTCTTCGATTTTGGGGTCGACCTCTTCGACGACCGCGCCGAGCTCGGCAAAGGTCTTGGCCGCCGCGGCGCCGATTTTCGCGACCTCCGGATCGACCTGAGCGTAGCCGAGCCCCGGGCTGAACGCGACGCGCAAGCCCTTGACGCCGCGATCGAGATCCGCCTGCCAGGGAATCTCCTGCGACGGCAGCGCGTTCCAGTCGCGTCCGTCCGGACGCGCGATTGCATCGAGCAGCAGGGCCGCGTCGTCGACCCGGCGCGTCATCGGCGTGACGTGAAACAGGGTGCCGTTCTGCGAGGGCGGATAGACGGGGACGCGGCCGAATGTCGGTTTGAACCCGAACACGCCGCTATGCGCCGCCGGCAGCCGGGTCGAACCACCGCCGTCAGTCGCGACATGCAACGGCCCGAAGTTCAGCGCCGCCGCCGCCGCCGAGCCTCCGCTGCTGCCGCCCGGCGTGTGGGCGAGATTCCAGGGATTGCGCGTGATGCCGGTCAGCGGGCTGTCGCCGAGGCCCTTCCAGCCGAATTCCGACGTCGTGGTCTTGCCGAGCAGGACGGCGCCTTGCTCGCGCAGCCTGGCTGTCGCGGGCGAATCTTCGTTCCAGTCCTGCGCCGCATCAATGGCTCGGCTGCCGCGCAACGTCGGCCAGCCCTTGGCGAGGATCAGATCCTTGAGCGCAACGGGCACGCCGTCGACGAGGCCAAGCGGCCCGCCGCGCTTCCATCGCGCTTCCGACTGCCGGGCCGCTTCGAGCGCTCTATCGGCATCGAGCAATGCGAACGCATTGACGAAAGGCTCGAGACGCTCGATGCGATCGAGCACGGCCCGAGTCACCTCGACCGGTGAAAGTGCTTTTGTCTGGTAGTGCCGGACGAGCTCGATCGCGGGGAGAAGGGCAATCTCATCGGCCTTGGCTGGTGGCAATACCGACCTCGCCAAGGGAGCATTCTGCGCGGACATCAGCAGGACCTCGTTCTTCCGGAAAAAATCTCTTTCCGAGTGAACGATGGCTAAGCGCTTGGACCGACGGGCAGCAGCAATTAATTGCGGGTGAATGCTCCGCTCATCAAGAAGGAAGAATTTAAGCGCGGGGCCCGGTGCCGCAGGAATGAAAATCTCTCCGATCGCACGGCGTCAGCAGAGTCTGACTAGATGGACTGACAGCACGCAGTCGGCCACGGCCGGATCGGGAGACCGGAGTTGGTCCGCCAACCGATTGTCGCGGGCCTAGCCGGGGTTTGGCGCGAGTCGTAAGGGCAGACCATTGCCATCCAGGAGAGCGTGATCTTGCTGGTTAATCCGCCCTGGCGCTTTCGGGGGTGGACTCAACCGGTCGGTGCAACACTCTAATCTTTTAGCAGAGATGGAGTGTGGACATGAAGCAGCGACGTCGCA